>NZ_JBKFBI010000012.1:0-70996 GCF_053346095.1 Methylobacterium sp. A52T
TCGCAAAGCGGGGGCCCCGCCGGCGCCGGGGCTTGGCGGCCGGAGCCTCGTCGGCCGCCGCCTCGGGCTCGGGAGCGCTCGACGGCTCGACCGCGGGCGCGGGGCGCGCGGGGGCCATCAGGAAGGCCGGCAGGCCCGTGGGCTCCTCGGCCTCCGCGGCGGGCGCGGCCTCGCGGCGACGCTCGCGGCGCGGCGCGGCCTCGGCACGGGGGGCCCGCTCAGGGCGAGCCTCGGGACGGGCTTCCTGCCGGGCCTCGGCGCGCGGGGCATCGCCGCGCCCGTTCTCGTAGCGGCCCTGGTCGCCGCGATTGTCCTGACGGTTGTCCTGACGCGCGTCCTGGCGGCCATCCTGCCGATTGTCCGGACGGTCCTGGCGATCCGGCCGACCCTCGTGCCGCTCATGGCGGTAATCCGGACGGCCGTAATCCTGGCGGTCCTGACGATCCTGCCGGTTCTCCTGGCGATAATCCTGCCGCTGGTAGTCCTGGCGCTGATAATCCTGACGCGGCTGGTCCTGGCGCCGGTAGTCCTGACGGCCGTTGTTGTCGAACCGGCGCTGGTCGCGGTTCTGGAACCGGTCGCGGCCCTGGCGGCCGTCCTGATTCCCGTCCGGACGGCTCTCGTAGGGCTGCGGCTGCTGGCCGGGATCGTTGTCGTCGTAGCCGTTATAGGCGTGACCGTTCGGCGAGCCGCCATTGCCCTGGGCGTCGTCGTCGCCCTCGTCCATGTCGTCGTCGTAGGGACGACTGGCATAGCCACCGGTGTTAGCCGGCCGATTCTGGTCCTGCGCACCCGAGACAATACGGAAATAGTGCTCGCCGTGCTGAAAGTAGTTTTCGGCGGCGACCGGATCGCCGGCGGCAAGGGCATCCCGCGCGAGCTGCGCGTACTTGTCGGCGATGTGCTGCGCGGTGCCGCGGATTTTGACGTCGGGACCGTTGGATTCGTAGGAGCGCGTCAGCGGATTCGGACCCTTCGGCCGGTTCCGGCCGCGCATCCGTCGATTCTGGTTTGGTCTCATCGGTCTGTTATGACCCTCGTTCACGCAAACGACTGTCTACGGAGGCGCCCGGGCGGATCTCGTGGCGCGAACCGGCCAAGCGCATCCGGCGGCGCCGCGCGTGGGACCGCTCTTCGGTCCGCGCGTCTGCCTGACCACCCCTCGAACCGGGCGCCCGGTGAAGGCCGCCGATCCTCAGTCGATTGTCAGGTTCGAATGTGTCGTCCCGCCGCGCTGGCACCGGCGCGTTCTGGTTCGACGGGTTAGGGGGATCAGCGAACCAATCGGCGACCCATGGTCACCACCGACCTTACAGCCGTCCGTCTTAACGGACGGTTCGCGATCTTCAAGCCGACTCTAGCGTTCCCCGGTTGATGCAACAAGCAATTTTTCGGTGCCGGGATGGTCGACCCAGACTTAGGCATCCCTGTGGCCGGATAAAAGACCCTCCGGCCGGTCGAAACACAGGACTCGGTCATGACCGGCAAGATCGCGGGTCAGCCCGCGCTCGCGATAGCCGGCGGCGCGCGCGATGTCCGTGACGGCCGCCGCCTGGTCGTAGCCGATCTCGAGCACGAGGAGGCCGCCCGGGGCGAGGCGCGCGCCCGCACCGTCCAGGATCCGCCGGTAGGCGTCGAGTCCGTCGGTGCCGCCGTCCAAGGCGGCCTCCGGGTCGTGCCCGCGGACCTCGCGCGCCAGGGTCGCGATCACGGCGCGGGCGATGTAGGGCGGGTTCGAGACCACGAGGTCGAAGCGGCCGCGCAGGGCGTCGCACCAGTCGCCGGCGACGAAGCGCGCCCGGTCGCCGACGGCGTTCAGGACGGCGTTGTCCCGGGCGACGCGCAGGGCGCTCTCGGAGCGGTCGAGCCCGACGCCGGTGGCCCGCGGCCGCTCGGACAGGAGGGCCGTCAGGATGCAGCCCGTCCCGGTCCCGAGGTCCAGGCAGCGCAGCGGCGCCGCGCGCTCGGGCCGCGCCGCCAGCGCGACCTCGACCAGGATCTCGGTATCCGGGCGCGGCACGAGCGTGTCGGGCCCCAGCCGGAACGGCAGGCCCCAGAACTCCCAGGCGCCGAGGATGCGGGCGACCGGCTCTCCGGCGAGCCGCCGGGCCAGCGCCGCCGCGAGGGCGGCCGCCCCCGCCGCGCCGACGCGGCGATCCCCCTCGATCAGCAGGTCGCGGGCCTCGAGGCCGAGGAGGCCGAGCAGCAGGAACCGGGCGTCGCCCGCCGCCTCGGCGACGCCACCGGCGTGCAGGCGCGCCGTCAGCGCGCGCAGCGCCTCGCGGCGGGTCAGATCCTGCATCGCGTCCGGCGTCACGGCGCGGATCAGGCTATGCCCTCGGCGGCCAGCAACTCCGCCTGATGCTCGGTGATGAGGGCGTCCACCACCTCGTCGAGGGCGGTCCCGGCCATCACCTCCTCGAGCTTGTAGAGGGTCAGGTTGATCCGGTGGTCGGTCACGCGGCCCTGCGGGAAGTTGTAGGTCCGGATCCGCTCGCTGCGGTCGCCGGAGCCGACCTGCGCCTTGCGGTCGGCCGCCCGGGCCGAATCCTTGGCGCTGCGCTCGGCGTCGTAGAGTCGCGCCCGCAGGAGCGCCATGGCGCGGGCCCGGTTCTTGTGCTGCGACCGCTCCTCCTGGACGAAGACCACGATGCCGGTCGGCAGGTGGGTGATGCGGATCGCCGATTCGGTCTTGTTGACGTGCTGGCCGCCCGCGCCCTGGGCCCGCATCGTGTCGATCTTCAGGTCCGCGTCGTTGACGTGGATGTCGACCTCCTCGGCCTCCGGGAGCACCGCGACGGTGGCGGCGGAGGTGTGGATCCGGCCCTGCGTCTCGGTGTCGGGCACGCGCTGGACCCGGTGGGCGCCGCTCTCGAACTTGAGGCGGGCAAACACGCCCCGGCCCTTCACCTCGGCCACGACCTCGCGGAAGCCGCCGACCGTGCCCTCGCTCTCGGAGATCACCTCGACCCGCCAGCCCTTCGACTCGGCGTACTTCGCGTACATCCGGAACAGGTCGCCGGCGAACAGGGCGGCCTCGTCGCCGCCGGTCCCGGCACGGACCTCCAGGATCGCGCTCTTCTCGTCGGCGGCGTCCTTGGGCAGGAGCAGCAGCTGCAGGTCCCGGTGGGCGGCCTCGAGCGCCTCCTGCGCCTCCGGCTTCTCCTCGGCGGCGAGGGCCCGCATCTCCGGATCCGTGCCGGGCTCGTCGATCAGGGCCTCGACGCCCGCGAGGTTCTCCAGGGCGGCGCGGTAGGCGCGGATCGCCGCCACGACCGGGTCGAGGTCGGACAGCTCGCGGGAGAGCTGGACCACCGTCTCGGGATCGATCTCGCCGGAGGCGAGCTGCGCGGTGACGATGTCGTGCCGCGCCAGGATGGCGTCGAGGCGCTCGGTGGGAAAGGGGATCATCGCCCGTGTTTCTGCAGGTCTGCGCGTGCGGTTCCGGGCCGGGCGCGGGTCTCGTCCCGCGGGACGGAGCTGCGTGGCTTGGAGGGTGTAGGACCCGGCAGGACGTCCCCCAAATCCACGCCTCGTCCGTCCGAGAGCGGAAGCCGCGGCGCGTCGACCGAAATCGTCGTGGCGTTGCCGTACAACCCCGGCCGAATGTTCGGCAAGGGTCGCGTTCGCGCTTAGATAGGGATGCCGTGCGCGTGCGCGAAGGCCGTCAGCGCCGGGCGCAGGGAATCGCCGTCGTGCATCCGCGCCATCTCGGCGTCGATCAGCGCGGCGATCGCGGCCGCGTCGAGGCTCAGCACCATCGCCTTGACCGGGCCGATGGCGGCCGGCGACATCGACAGCTGCCGGTAGCCGAGGCCGATCAGCGCCATGGCGTCGAGGGGCCGGCCGCCGATCTCGCCGCACACCGTCACCGGGCAGGAGGCCGCGTTGGCCCGCTCGGCGATCAGGCGGAACGCGCGCAGCGCCGCGACGCTCAGCGGATCGAACCGGTCGGCGACCCGCCGGTTCTCGCGATCCACCGCGAACAGGAACTGCATCAGGTCGTTCGAGCCGACCGAGAGGAAGTCCGCCTCCTTGGCGATCTCGTCGATCTGGAACAGGAGCGAGGGCACCTCGATCATCGCGCCGAGGCGGCAATCGGTCGGCAGCCGGTAGCCGTGGCGCTTGAGGTAGGCCTTCTCGCGCTCGACGATGCCGCGGGCGCGCACGAACTCGTCCACCGTGGCGACCATCGGGAACATGATCTTGAGCGGGTCGCCGTCGGCGGCCTTCAGGAGGGCGCGCAGTTGCATGCGCAGCAGCGCCGGCCGGTCGAGGCCGATGCGGATCGCCCGCCAGCCCAGCGCCGGGTTCTCCTCCTCGAGCTTGGCCATGTAGGGCAGGATCTTGTCGCCGCCGATGTCGAGGGTGCGGACCGTGACGGACTTGCCGGCCGAGGCCGCGAACACCTTGCGGTACAGCTCCTCCTGCTCGGCCGCCGACGGCATGCGCTGGGCCACCATGAACTGCAACTCGGTGCGGAACAGGCCGACGCCCTCGGCCCCCGTCTCCTGCAGGTGGCTGAAATCCACCAGCAGGCCGGCGTTGAGGTGGAGGCCGACGCGCACGCCGTCGCGGGTCTGGGCCGGGACGTCGCGCAGCGCCCGGTACTGCTCCTGCCGGCGGGCGCGCAGGCGCACCATCTCGGCGTAGGCGGCCTCGACCTCGGGACCGGGCCGGACATGGATCTCGCCGGCCACGCCGTCGACGATGATCGCGTCGCCGGCGTCGCACAGGGCGGTGGCGTTCTCGACCTCGCCCACCGCCGGGATGCCGAGCGCCCGCGCCACGATGGCGACGTGGCTGGTCGGACCGCCCTCCTCCAGGACGATGCCGCGCAGGGTCGAGGCCTCGTAGTCGAGGAGCGCCGCCGGACCCATGGTGCGCGCCACCAGGATGGCGTTCTCGGGCAGCACCAGGGCGCCGGCCGCCTCGGGGCCGATCAGGGTGCGCAGGACGCGGTTGGCGAGGTCGTCGAGGTCGTGCAGCCGCTCGCGCAGGTACGGATCGGACTGCCGCATCATCCGGGCGCGGTTGTCCGACTGGACCCGCTCGACCGCGGCCTCCGCGGTCAGGCCGGAGCCCACGGCCTCGCGCATCCGGCGGAGCCAGCCCTTGTCGTGGGCGAACATTCGGACGGTCTCGAGCACCTCGCGGGACTCCGCCGTGCCGATCCGGTCGCCGCGCTCCACCAGGGCGTCGATCGCCGAGCGGACCTCCTCGATCGCCGCGTCGAGGCGCGCGACCTCGCGCTCGACGTTCTCGGCGATCAGCGTCTTCACCACGACGCGGGGCTCGTGCAGCACCACGTAGCCGAGGCCGATGCCGTCCGCGAGGGCGATGCCCCGGGCCAGGACCGGGCGGCGGGCCGCGGTGCCGGCATCCGGCGCGAGCCCCTCCAGCTCGCCCGAGGCGATCATCTCCGAGAGCACCATGGCGGTGGTCTGGAGCGCCTCGATCTCCTCCTCGGAGTAGACGCGGTAGGTCTTGTTCTGGACCGTCAGGACGCCGAGCGTGTTTCCGGCGCGCAGCAGCGGCACGCCCAGGAAGGCGTGGTAGGCCTCCTCGCCCGTCTCAGGCCGGTACGAGAAGGCCGGGTGGTTCTGGGCGTCCGAGAGGGAGAGCGGCTCCGCCGTGCGCGCGATGAGGCCGACGAGGCCCTCGTCGGTGCGCATGCGGGTCTGGTGCACCGCCTCGCGGTTCAGACCTTCCGTGGCGAACAGCTCGAGGGTGTTGTCGTCGCGCAGCACGTAGACCGAGCAGACCTCGGCCACCACGTTGGCGGCGATCAGGACGACGATGCGGTCGAGGCGCGCCTGGGGGCTGACCGGCTCCGCCATCGCTTCGCGGAGGCGGCGCAGCAGCAGGCGCGGGCCTCCGGGCGCAGCGGGCATCGGTTCGTCGTTCCAGCGTCGGTGAGCGGCCTTGGCGTCGACCACCCTGCAACCTTGGCGCCAGACCCGGGACGGCCGGCGCCGGATGGACCGGGTCGCTGGTCCCAGAGGCGTTCTGGGATCGGCGGATCGGCCCGTGACTGTTCAGTTCACACCACGCGCCCCGCTCGAACCCGCGTCCCAGGCTCAGGCCTGATCCAGGCCGTATAGCGAGTGAAGCGTGCGCACGGCAAGCTCCGTATAGGCGGCGTCGATCAGCACGGAGAACTTGATCTCCGAGGTGGTGATCGCGCGGATGTTGATGCCCTTCTCAGCGAGCGCCCGGAACGCCTTGGCGGCGACGCCCGCGTGGCTGCGCATCCCGACGCCGATCGCCGAGACCTTCACCACGTCGGTGGCGCCCTCGATCTGCGCGTAGCCGATCTGCGTGCGGGCCTCGTCGAGGATCTTCCGGGCACGCTCGTACTCGGCGGACGGCACCGTGAAGGTCATGTCGGTGGTCGACTGGTCGCCCGACACGGTCTGGATGATCATGTCCACGTTGATGTTGGCATCCGCCAGCGGCCCGAAGATCGCGGCCGCGACGCCCGGGCTGTCCTTGACCTTGCGCAGGGTGATCTGCGCCTCGTCCCGGGAGAAGGCGATCCCGGTGATGATCTGCTGTTCCACGATGTCGTCCTCGTCGCAGATGAGGGTGCCCGGGCGCGCGGCGTCCGGCGGATCGAAGGAGGACCGGACCGTGGTCGGCACCCGGTGGACCATGGCGAGCTCGACCGAGCGGACCTGCAGCACCTTGGCGCCCAGCGAGGCCATCTCCAGCATCTCCTCGAAGGTGACCCGCTCCATGCGACGGGCCTTCGGGACGATGCGCGGATCGGTGGTGTAGACGCCGTCCACGTCCGTGTAGATGTCGCAGCGCTCGGCCCCGATCGCGGCCGCCACGGCCACCGCGGAGGTGTCGGAGCCGCCGCGGCCCAGCGTCGTCACGCGGCCGGTCTCGTCGTGGACGCCCTGGAAGCCGGCGATGACCGCGACCTCGCCCTTGGCGAAGCCCGCCTCGAGATTCTTCGGGTCGATGTCGGCGATGCGGGCCGAGCCGTGCGCGTCCGACGTCACGACCGGGATCTGCCAGCCCTGCCAGGAGCGGGCCTTGAGCCCGTCCTTCTGCAGGGCGATGGCCAGGAGGCCGGCGGTGACGAGCTCGCCGGACGCCACGACGGCGTCGTACTCGCGCGGATCGTAGATCGGGTTCGCGTCCTTGACCCAGTCGACCAGTTCGTTGGTCTTGCCCGACATGGCGGACACGATGACGGCGACGTCGTAGCCGGCCGCCACCTCGCGGGCGACGTGGCGCGCCACGTTGCGGATGCGGTCGACGTTGGCGACGGAGGTGCCGCCGAATTTCATCACCAGACGGGGCATGGTCTCTCGGTCGCGGGTTCCCGGTGGCGATTGGACGGGCCGCTGCAGCCCCGTCCGGACGGTGCCCGGCGGGTACAAGCGGCCCGGAGGAGTGTCAACAACCGGCCAAGCATGGCGCCCGCGCGCCGCGGCGACTTCCGGGTGATCGCCGTGCTAGAGCGCGGCCACGACGCAGCCACGAAACCGCGCGGCGGATCCCGGCCGCCGGCATGAGGACGGAACACGCATGGACAGGTCAGCCACGGACCGGGTCACGGAAGGGTTCGTCGACCGCGGCGAGGTCGCGCGCTTCGACGCGCTCGCCGCCACGTGGTGGGACGAGACCGGCCCGATGCGCGTCCTGCACCGGTTCAATCCGGTGCGGCTCACCTACATCCGCGACGCCCTCTGCCGCAGGTTCGGCCGCGACCCGAAGGCGCCCTTCCCCCTCGACGGGCTGACGATCTGCGACGTTGGCTGCGGCGGCGGCGTGCTCTCGGAGCCGCTGGCCCGGCTCGGCGCCCGGGTCACCGGCCTCGACCCGGCCGAGCAGAACGTCGCGGTGGCCCGGGCCCACGCCGAGGCGGCCGGGGTTCCGGTGGATTACCGCGGGCAGACCATCGAGGCGGTGGTCGCCGGCGGCGAGAGCTTCGACGCGGTGCTGATCATGGAGGTCGTCGAGCACGTCTCCGACATGCCGGCCTTCGTGCGGACCGCCTGCGCGGCGGTGAAGCCCGGCGGGATGCTGTTCGGGGCCACCCTGAACCGCACGCTGCGCTCCTTCGCACTCGCCATCGTCGGCGCCGAGTACGTGCTCGGCTGGCTGCCGCGCGGCACGCACGACTGGGAGAAGTTCGTGACGCCGGACGAGCTCGCCCGCGCGATCCGGGCCGGTGGGCTCGACGTCACCGACACGGTCGGCGTCGTCTACAACCCGCTGACGGACGGGTGGCGCACCAGCCGCGACAAGGCAGTGAACTACATGGTCGCGGCCGAGCGGTCGGCGTGAACCGGACGCGTCCGCCGCCGTTGCCATCGCGGCGGAGGGCGCGGCGATGCTCGAGAAGATTCCCGGTGTGCTCGGCGAAGCGCTGTCGGGGCTGAAGGCGGGCCTGGAGAAGACGACGTCCCGCGCGGACTTCCCCGACGTGCCCGAGACCGTGACGCTGTCGAGCCCGGCCTTCGCCGACGGGGCGGACCTGCCCGCGCGATTCACGGCCGACGGCGCGGGCGTGTCGCCGCCCCTCGCCTGGAGCGGGCTGCCGGCGGGCACCGCCGCCCTCGTCCTCCTCGTGGAGGATGCGGGCAGCCCGACGCCCCGGCCGCTGGTCCATCTCATAGCCTGGTCGGTCCCGCCGGAACCCGCCGGCCTGCCGGAGGGCGCGCTGCCGAGGCCCGGCCACGCGGGCACCGTGGAAGCCGTGGGCCGGAACAGCTTCCTGCGCGCGGAGTGGCTGCCGCCGGACCCGCCCACCGGCCACGGGCCTCACCCGTACCTCTTCCAGATCTACGCGCTGCGGCAGCCCCTCGCACTCGCCGAGGCGCCGGGCCGCGGCGCGCTGATCGAGGCCATGCGCGGTCAGGTCCTCGCGAAGGGGATATTGACCGGCGTTTACCATCGTCCCTGATCCGGCCGATACCGGTGCGATACAGCTCAGCCCTGCAGAACTCGCGCGTTGTGCCGCATTCGTGATCTCAGTATTGTGTCGACCAACGAAGCGGTCTGGGCAGACCGCCTGAAAATGGCTGGAGATCGAGCCTGTGGGCGTCGGCGTGCGCACGAAGCGGCGGGGCGGCAGCAGTGTGGCGCGCGCGCTCGCTGTGTCGGATGTCGGGACTTGGACCTGGCACATCGCCGACGATGTTCTGCGGTGCGACCCCGTCGCCGCGACCATGCTGGGCCTGCCCAGGACGAAGGCCGGCAGCGGCACGACCTTCGGAAGCTTCCTGGACCGCATCCACCCGGAGGATCAGCGTCGGATCGCGTCGACCCTCGACGACCTCCGCCGGCAGGGCGGCCTGTACATCGCGCAGTACCGGACCGTACCGGAGCCGGGCGAGGTCCGGTGGATCCTCGCGCGCGGCCGCTTCATCCTCGACGCGCAGGGTGGCGTCAGCGAGGCCCACGGGATCGTCATCGACGTGACCGAGCGCGGCCGCGACGGCTTCCTCGACGAATCCGCTTTCTGCGCGACCGACGTGGCGGCCGGCGGCATCGACCGCGTCGCCGAGATGGCCCTCGCCCTCTACAACGCCGCCGAGGACGGCCTGCCCCAGCCGGGGTTCGAGCGCCTGAAGCCGCTGCTCGACGTGCTGCTGCACGAGATCGGCCGGCAGCTCGTGCTCGCGCCGGCCGTGCCGGATCTCGACAGGGTTCACTGAGCCGCCCCCCCGCTCGATGCCCGTCGCGCCTTGCCTTCCGGGGGCGAATCCTGATATGGCCGCGCCATCCCGCGATGCGTGAGCCGTGATCGCCGGACGCGACGCCGCGTCCAGCCTCGTGACCACGTTCCCGACACCCTACACAACGGACGGCCCTCCGGGCTCGAGAGACCCATGAAGATCCGCAACTCCCTCAAGTCCCTGCGTGGCCGCCACCGCGACAACCAGCTCGTGCGCCGCAAGGGCCGGGTCTACGTGATCAACAAGACCCAGAAGCGCTTCAAGGCCCGCCAGGGCTGAGGCCGCTCCGCCCGGTCAGGCCGGGTCGGACGACGATCGACGTTGGGACGGCCGTACCCGAAGGGGCGCGGCCGTTTCCGCATGCGCGCGGCACCGCGGCACGTTGACGGATCCCGGGCCGGCGCACAGTCTGGCCGCATGACGCCAACCCGCCTCCTCGCCGCCCTGGTCTGCCTGTCGGGCCTCGCCCTGGACATCCCGGCGGCGCGGGCGGCTCCGGAGGCCGGGCGTCCCGGCCGCGCCGCCCCCGAGGGGAAGCCAGCCCCCAAGCCGCCGAGCCTCGACGACCTGTTCGCCCGCCTGCGCGCCAGCGAGGACCCGGCCGAGGCCAAGGGCATCGCCCGGCTGATCGAGCGGCGCATGGCCGGGTCGGGCAGCCCGACCGCCGACCTCCTCACCGACCGCGCCCGCCAGGCGGTCACCGCACACGACTTCCCCCTGGCGGCCGAGCTGATGGACCGCGTCACCGCCCTCGAGCCGAACTGGTCGGAGGGCTGGAACCGCCGCGCGACGGTGTTCTGGCTCCTGTCCGACAAGGACGACGCCCTGGCGGACCTGCAGCGGGCCCTGGTGCTGGAGCCGCGCCACTTCGAGGCCTGGGCCGCGATGGGCCGGATCTACGAATCGCTCGACGACAAGGCGCGGGCGCTGGCCGCCTTCCGGCGGGCGCGGTCGCTCTACCCGCAGATGGAGAAGATCGGCGAGGCGATCAACCGTCTCACTCCGGAGGTCGACGGCCGCGACCTGTGAGCCGGGTGACCGCTTTCCTCCTCACCCTGCTGGTCCTGCCCTTCGCCCTCGCCGGGCTCTTGCTCGCGGCCGGCGCGCTGGCGACGCTGGTCATCACCCTGCGGGTCGGCGCCGCCCACCCGCCGGCCGGCCCGTTCGTGGCGGTGACCGGCGGCCGGCTCGCGACCCTGCAGGACGGGCCGGCCGACGGGCCGCCCGTCGTGCTCCTGCACGGCGCCTCGGCCAACGCGTCGGATCCCATGGAGGGGATCGGACGCCGGCTCGCGGCGCGGGGTTTCCGGGTGATCGCGTTCGACCGGCCGGGCTTCGGCTGGAGCGACCGGATCGGTGGCGGCGACACCGCGCCCCCCGCGGCGCAGGCCGGACTGATCGCGGAGGCGCTGGAGCGGATGGGCGTAGGCCCGGCGCTCGTCCTCGGCCATTCCTGGGCCGGCGCCCTCGCCCTGGCCCTCGCCCTGGACCATCCGGACAGGGTGTCGGCCCTCGCCCTCGCGGCGCCGGTGGCGATGCCCATGCCGGACCGGATGCCCGACCTGCCCTGGTACTGGCGGCTCGCCGTGACCCCGCCGGTGGCGTGGCTGCTCAGCCGGACGGTCGGGCCGCCCATCGCGCAGCACTTCCTGCCCGAGGCGGCGCGCCGGGTCTTCCAGCCGCAACCGCCGCGGGCGGATTACCCGGACCTGGCGCGGTCGGACCTGGTCCTGCGGCCCGGGACGCTGCTCGCCAACGTCCAGGACCTGCTCGGCCTGCCGCGCGCCCTCGCGGCGCAGAGCCCGCGCTACGGCGCGATCCGCGTGCCCACCCTGGTGATCTCCGGCGAGGCGGACCCGATCGTCCGCGCCGACACGCAGGCGGTGCCGCTGGCCCGCGCGATCCCCGGCGCGCGGCTGGTGCTGCTGCCGGGCATCGGCCACATGCTCCAGTACGTCGCCGCCGATCGGGTCACCGAGGAGGTGGCCCGACTCGCCGGCGCGACGGGCGCGGCCGGACCGGAGCCGGCCGTCGCGCACTGACGCGCCGGCCGATCCCGCTCTAATATCCCGGCGCCGTCAGGCCTTCTCGGCGTGCTCGCGGGTGATGAAGGTCAGCCGCACGAGGTTGGTGGCGCCCGGCGTGCCGAACGGCAGGCCGGCCACGACGATCACCCGGTCCCCCACGGCGGCGAACTTCTCGCGCACGGCGAACTTGGCGGCGCGGAACGACATGTCGTCCACGTCGCTGGCGTCCTTGGTGACGATCGGGTGCGTGCCCCAGGCCAGCGCGAGGCGACGCGCCGTCTCGCGCCGCGGCGTCAGCGCGATCACGGTGGCGTTCGGGCGCTCGCGCGACAGGCGCAGGGCCGTCGAGCCGGAATTGGTCCAGGCCATGATCGCGTCGAGGCTCAGCGCGTCGACCATCTGGTGCGCCGCCGCCGCGATGGCGTCGGCGGCCGTCTCGTCGGGGGTCGCGCTCTGGGCCCGGATGATCGACCAGTAGATCGCGTCCCGCTCCACCTGCTCGGCGATGCGGTTCATGGTCTCCACCGCCCCGATCGGGTGGGCGCCCGAGGCGCTCTCCGCGGAGAGCATCACGGCGTCCGCCCCTTCGTAGACCGCCGTGGCGACGTCGGAGACCTCGGCCCGGGTCGGCACCGGCGCGGTGATCATCGATTCGAGCATCTGGGTGGCGACGACCACCGGCTTGCCGTAGCGCCGGGCGCCGCGGGTGATGCGCTTCTGCACGCCCGGCACCTGCTCCAGCGGCATCTCCACGCCGAGGTCGCCGCGGGCGACCATCAGCCCGTCGGAGATCTCGATGATCTCGTCGAGGCGCGCCAGCGCCTGCGGCTTCTCGATCTTGGCCATCACCAGGGCGCGGCCGGCGCATACCTTCTTCACCTCGGCCACGTCCTCGGGCCGCTGGACGAACGAGACGGCGATCCAGTCGGCGCCGGCGTTCAGGCCGGCATCGAGGTCGGCCCGGTCCTTGTCGGTCATCGCCGGCACCGGGATCACGGTGTGCGGCAGGGACACGCCCTTCCGGTTCGAGATCCGGCCGCCGACCTCGACGCGGGTCACGGCACGGTTGTGCGACGTCTCGAGCACGGTCAGCCGCAGCTTGCCGTCGTCGACCAAGATGGCGTGGCCCGGCTCCAGCGCCTCCAGGATCTCCGGATGCGGCAGGTGGCAGCGGGCGGCGTCGCCGGGCGTCGGGTCGCCGTCGAGCACGAAGGTGGCGCCGGCCTCGATCATCGCGGCACCCTCCGCGAAGGTGCCGAGCCGCAGCTTGGGTCCCTGCAGGTCGACCAAGATGCCGATCGGCCGCTTGGCCTCGCGCTCGATGGTGCGGATCGCCTCCACCTTCTCGGGCAGCTTCTCGCGCGGGAGGTGGCTCATGTTGAGCCGGAATACGTCGACGCCCGCGCGGAACAGCCGCTCGATCATCTCCGGCGAATCGGAGGCCGGACCGAGGGTGGCGACGATCTTCGTGCGGCGGGACCGTTTCAAGCGTATTTCCTCCGTGTTCTCGTTGCCGCGCGGCGTCGAGCGCCGGCGTTTGAAAGATCTGGCTCAGGGAGCGCAGACCGGCTGTGAGCATCCCGGGCCGGATAGCGTCAAGACCGCAGTCTCGGCCGCCGCCTTCACATTACGGTTTCGCCGGCGCGTCCGGCCGGTTCGGATCCGTGAGCTGGATGGTCCAGCTCTTCTGCTCGCCGGTGTCGACTTCGAAGAAGCCGTTGCGGTCGTAACCGCGGGCGAGACAATCCTCGATGCCGCGAATCGTGAACTCCGAATCGCGGGTGCACATCAGCGAACGGCCGCTCCACTCGCCGCCGCGCGTGTAGTCGACCGCGAAGACGTAGTAGAACCGGGCGGCCAGCGCGCCCTTGAGCAGCGTCTCGCAGGCCTTCGGCGCCAGGTCCCACCAGCCCTCCGTCACCCAGCCCTGGGGATCGCGGTAGCCCAGCGAGATACCGACCTTGCTGGCGGTCTGGTTGCACAGGCGCAGGTCCGCCCGGGCGGGGCTCGCACTCAGGAGTGCGAGGCCGAGGACCGTGACTGCCGGGAGGAGCTGGGCCGCCGAGACGCGAGAGTTAATTGACGAGGATGATGCGGCAGTCGTTGACATTGGTACAGGTCGGACCGGGGTTCACGAGGTCGCCGAGGGCCGCGAAGAAGGCGGTGGAGTCGTTCTGCTCCAGCATCGCGGCCGGGTCGAGGCCGGCGGCCCGGGCCCGTTCGAGGGTCGTGGGGTCGACGAGGCCGCCCGCCGGGTCGGTGGCGAGGCCCCGCCCGCCGTCGGTCCCGTCGGTGTCGGCGCTGATGCCGAAGATGCCGGGCTCGCCGTCGAGCGCCACCGCCAGCGCCAGGGCGTATTCCTGGTTCGGGCCGCCGTGGCCCTCGCCGCGGATGGTGACGGTGAGCTCGCCGCCGGAGATCAGCGCGACGCGCTTGCCGGCCGCCTTGTGGCGCTTGGCCTCGGCCGCGTGCTCGGCCGCGACCTCGCGGGCCTCGCCCTCAAGGTCGGCGCCCAGCAGGATCGGCTCGTAGCCGGCCGCGCGGGCTGCCTCGGCGGCGGCGTTCAGGGCATCGATCGGCCGGGCGATGATGCGGTACTCGGCGCGGGCGAAGGCGGGATCGCCGGCCTTCGGCGTCTCGTTGTTGGGGTCGTTCAGGAGGCGCACCGCCTCCTCGGGCAGCGGGATGCCGCGCTTCTCGCAGATGGCCCGGGCATCGGCCAGGGTCGACGGATCGGGCACGGTCGGCCCGGAGGCGATCACCGCCGGATCGTCGAAGGGCACGTCGGAGATCGCCAGCGTCAGCACGCGCCGGGCGTTGCGGGCCGCGAGGGCCAGGCGGCCGCCCTTGATCCGCGAGATGTGCTTGCGCACCGTGTTGATCTCGCCGATCGGCGCGCCGGACCGGAGCATCGCCCGCGTGATCGCCTGCTTCTCGATGAGCGTCAGGTCTCCGGCGGGGGCGATCCAGTTGGCCGAGCCGCCGCCCGAGAGCAGCACCAGGACCTCGTCGTCGGGCCCGGCCTCGGTGGCGAGCCGCAGCGCTTCGCGGGTCGCCGAGATGCCGGCCTCATCGGGGACCGGGTGGCCCGCCTCGACCATGTGGATGCCCGGCGCCTCCTGCCCGTAGCCGTGCCGCGCCACCGCGAGGCCGACGATCCGGTCGTCACCCAGCCCGTGCTTCTGCCGGTAGAAGCGGCTCGCCACGGCGCTCATGCTGCCCGCGGCCTTGCCGGCGGCCAGGATGATCAGGCGGCCCGGGCTCGGCTCCGGCAGGTGCGGCGGCAGGCAGAGATCCGGATGGGCGGCGCGGATCGCGGCCGTGAGGATCGAATCGAGGAGCGCGCGCTGGTCCCGGGTGGCCGCGTCGGTGACGGGCGGAACGGTGTCGGTCATGGCGTCGAACGGGCTCCTCTCTCCATTGTGTCGCGCGATCCCCGCCCGTTTCTTCCCTGGGCGGCGGGCCCGTTTCTTGCCGTGAGCGCACGATCCTTGATAGGTGATCTGCCCGAGCGGCCGCGCGACGGCAAGCGCCATCGGTGCCCTCGCACAGATCTGAAGACCTCTCTGAAGACCTCGGAGCCCCGTGACCCGTCCGGAGACAGAATCGCCCCCCCCGCCCGCGCATCCCTGCGAGATCATTCCCGGCGACCCCGCCTGCGGCCTCGTCATCGCCTGCGACCACGCCTCGAACTTCGTGCCGCCGGACATCGAGCTCGGCGTGCCCGCCTCGGAATACGCCCGGCACATCGCCTACGACATCGGCGCGGCGGCGGTGACGCGGAGCCTCGCGGCGCAGCTCGGCGCCCCGGCGATCCTGACGAACTTCTCCCGCCTCATCATCGACCCGAATCGCGGGCGCGCCGATCCGACGCTGGTGATGCGCCTCTCCGACGGCGCCGTCGTGCCGGGTAATGCCCGGATCGACGAGGCCGGGAAGCAGGCCCGGATCGCGCGGTTCTACGCGCCGTTCGACGCGGCCATCGACGGCGCGATCGCCGCCGCGCAGGCCGCGGGCCGGCCGCCCGTGCTCCTGACCATGCACAGCTTCACGCCCTACTGGCGCGGGATCGCGCGCCCCTGGCAGGTCGGCATCCTGTACGACCGGGACGAAAGCTTCGCCCGCCCGCTGATCCGCGCGCTGGAGGCCGATCCGGCCGGGCTCACCGTCGGCGACAACGAGCCCTACGGCGGCGGCCTGCCGGGCGACACGATCGACCGCCACGCCACCGCGCGCGGCCTCGCGAACGCCCTGGTGGAGATCCGCCAGGACCTGATCGCCGGCGCGGACGGCCAGGCGGAGTGGGCCGCGCGCTTCGCCCGCGTGCTGCGCCCTCTGCTCGCGGCTTGATCTCCGCCGGGCCGGCCCCGAAATCGGGTGTGGCCCGCCCGACCCGAAGAGAGTTGCGACCGATGAGCGAGATCGATCCCAGGACCCAGACGGAACTCGAGGCCGCGGTCTTCCGCCGCCTCGTCGCGCATCTGCGCAACCGGACCGATGTGCAGAACATCGACCTGATGAACCTGGCGGGCTTCTGCCGGAACTGCCTGTCGAACTGGCTGAAGGACGCCGCCGACGAGACGGGCGTCGCGCTGACCAAGGACGAGAGCCGCGAGGCGGTCTACGGGATGCCCTACGCCGAGTGGAAGGCGCGCTTCCAGACGGAGGCGAGTGCGGAGCAGCAGGCGGGCTTCTCGGCCGCGCAGGCCAAGGACCATTGATGCGGCGGCCGGACGGCGGCGAATCGGCTAAGCTTCCGGTAAGGCGGGCCCGTTAACCACGGGTCCAGGGCGCAACCGCGCCGTGCATTCGGGAGAGCCCCATGAACGCCCATTCGATGCCCACCGCCGCGCAGCGGCCCGGCGGCGACGTCTCGTCGGCCGAGGGCGTGGCCGCGGACGAGCTGAAGCAGTTCATCGAGCGCCTGGAGCGTCTCGAGGAGGAGAAGGCCGGCATTATGGGTGACATCAAGGAGGTGTTCGCCGAGCTGAAGGGCCGGGGCTTCGACGCGAAGGCCGTCCGGACGATCCTGCGCATCCGCAAGCAGGATCACAGCGAGCGCCAGGAGCAGGAGGCGATCCTCGAGCTCTACATGCAGGCACTCGGCATGGCGTAGCCGGAACGGGCGGCGAGAAGTCCGCCCGGTCCGCGCCTGCCGCATCCGACGGAGCCGCACAGCGGTGTTCGACGAGGCGACGGTCGGTAACAGCGATCGGGCGTCGGTGAACCGCCCCCCGGCCCGCTTCGGGCCGTCGATGGCCGGGATGGTCGCGGCGCTTAAGGGGCTGCCGCGAAGCCTCTCGGCGATGAGGAGCCGGACCGAGCACGCAGTGCGGACACGTCGCGGACGGAAGCTCCGCGCGACCGATCCGCGTCACGATCCCGAGCCGTGACGGACGCGTGACGGATCCTCGGGACCGTGTCCCGAGGATCCGCCGGACAGAACCCCCTCCCCCAGCGGGAGAGGAAACAGTCTCAGGCGGCGCGCTTGGCCCGGTTCAGCAGCTTGCGATTGACCAGCACCTCGGCGATCTGGATCGCGTTGAGGGCCGCGCCCTTGCGCAGGTTGTCCGAGACACACCAGAAGTTCAGGCCGTTCTCCACCGTCGCGTCCTCGCGGATGCGCGAGATGTAGGTCGCGTCCTCGCCGGCCGCCTCGTGGGGGGTCATGTAGCCGCCGTTCTCGCGCTTATCGATCACCAGCACGCCGGGGGCGGCGCGCAGGATCTCGGTCGCCCTCTCGGCGGTGAGCGGCTGCTCGAACTCGACGTTCACCGATTCCGCGTGACCGATGAAGACCGGCACGCGGACGGCGGTCGCCGTCAGCTTGATCTTTGGGTCGAGCATCTTCTTGGTCTCGGCGACCATCTTCCACTCTTCCTTCGTGTAGCCATCCTCCATGAACACGTCGATGTGGGGGATGACGTTGAAGGCGATGCGCTTCGTGAACTTGCCGCCCTGCTTGATCTCGCCGGCGGTGAACACGGCGCGGGTCTGGTTGAACAGCTCGTCCATCGCCTCCTTGCCGGCGCCGGAGACCGACTGGTAGGTCGAGACGACGACGCGCTTGATCGTGGCCGCCTCGTGGAGGGGCTTCAGCGCGACGACCAGCTGGGCGGTCGAGCAGTTCGGGTTGGCGATGATGTTGCGCTTGGTGAAGCCCACTACCGCGTCGGCGTTCACCTCGGGCACGATCAGCGGCACGTCGGCGTCGTAGCGGAACGCCGACGAGTTATCGATGACCACGCAGCCCTGCTGGCCGATGCGGGGCGACCACTCCTTCGACGCCTCGCCGCCGGCCGACATCAGGCAGATGTCGGTGTCGGAGAAGTCGTACGTGTCCAGCGTTTTGACCTTGAGCGTCTTGTCGCCGTAGGAGACTTCCTGACCCTGGCTGCGGCGCGAGGCCAGCGCCACGACCTCGTCGGCGGGGAAAGCCCGCTCGGCCAGGATATCGAGCATCTCGCGGCCCACGTTGCCCGTGGCGCCGACGACGGCGACCTTGTAACCCATCTCTCGTCTCCGCGCGGAAAACCCCGACCGATCCGGGTGCCGCGCCTGTGCCAGTACAATCGGCCGAAGGATCGTTCGTGCCGGACGCGCCCGCCAAACGGGCGCGGCCGCAGACCCCGTCCTCCGCGGAGGTGGGGGCGACGGCCGGGTCGAGCAAGGCGCGCAAGGGCGCGCGCTGTCAAGGCCGCCGACGGAGCAACACTCGATTCACCCTGCCTCCGGAAACCCGGTGACGGCCTCGGGCCGGCAGAGGGAATTCAATCCTTCGGCGCGACGCTGGCGACCACCCCGCGGCCTCCCGCCGCCACGGAGCACGCCCCTGACCGGAACAGCGCCCCTCGTCGATCGGATCGGGCTCGCCGTGCCGGGCGGCCGGGCCGCGCGCGCGGCGGACGCCCCGGTCTCCCCGGGATCTCTCGGCCTGCGCATCGTCCTCGCCGCGGCGGCGATTGCCCTCCTGTGGGCCCTCCCCCGCTGGCCCGGCGAGGCCCCGGCCTCCGCGCCCGCGGCGCCGCCGGCCGCGGAGACCGCCTTCATCCCGTCGGTCCAGGCCTCGCCGGCGCCGCCCGCGGCCTCGGTCGCCCAGTTCGGCCTCGCGGAACCCGGGCTCGATCCGGTGCGCGTGTCCGCCCGCGTCGATCCGCGGACCGGGCTGCGCGAGGACACTCTCGTCCGGGGCGACGTCGCGGCGATCGAGGCGCCGGCGCTGCGCGTCCAGCTCACCCGAGGGCCCCGCTCCGGCGCACCGCCGACACTCTTCGTCCTCATGGCCCGGCGCGCCGCGAACGGTCCGGCCCTCGACCGGCCGGCCTTGGCGGTGGCCCGGACCGGCGCCCGCGACCAGATCCGCACCAAGTTCGGTGCGGTCGAGACCCTGGAGGTGACCTTCGCGGGCCCCGCGCAGCGGACCTGCACCGGCTTCGTCACCCGCGACACGGCTTTCCAGCTCGACGGATGGCTCTGCGCGCCCCTCGCGCGCCCGCCGGAGCCGCAGGCCCTCGGCTGCATGCTCGACGCGCTGAGCCTCGTCGACCTCGCCGATGCCGCCACGACGGCGGCCTTCTCGGTCGCGCCCGATCCGGCGGGCGCGTGCCCTGCATCGGCCGGGACAGAGCCTCCCGGGAGAGCCGGATCATTAATCCGGCGGCCGCAAAATAAAAAATGAGGCCGGAGTGTGGCAAAACGCACAAGCTCAGCCATAAGGGCGGAACAACAGCCTCGCCCAAGCGTCTTATCGTCAAAGGCGGCGAACTGTTAAGCTTCGGTCGCCATACTGATGGCACTCAAGGACAAGGTTGGCCATGCGCTCGCTCAAGATCGCCCTTCTCGGCGTCGTCGCCGCCACCGGCCTCGGCGCCCTGGCCTCCGCGCCGGCCCAGGCTCAGGATGGCTACGTCCCCGGCCCGATCTACCGGGTCAGCCGGCCGCTCCCGATCCGCGTGCGCCCGCGCAGCTGGCTCGACGCCGGCAACGTGCCGCTGACCTCGAACGTTCCGGGCGCCGGTGGCTCGCGCAACCCGGCCCTGAACCCATACCTGATCGCGGCGTCCAACCAGCTGACCCCGCCCTACGGCCCGACGGACCGCTTCGGCCGGGGCATCCTGCCGGATCCGATCACCAACGGGCCGTTCATCGGCGCCCGTTCCTCGGCGATCCGCAACGTCGACCTCTCCTTCGTCGACCGGCTGGACCCGACCTCGCCGCTCTACGGCCGCCCCTACTGAGCGGCCCGAACAGGCACCATCACGTTCGCGAAGCGCGGGTCCTCGGGCCCGCGTTTTTCGTTGGCGGGCATGCCCGGCCACGCCTTCACCGGGGCCGGATATCCTGTATGCCAAGTGCCGCGGGAGCGCGTGGGCTGCCGAGACCGGGAACTGAGCGATGAAGCCGTTCGACTGGGTGACCGGGTATCCGTCGCTGCGGATGCCGATGTTCGGGCGCAACTGCGTGGCGACCTCGCACGCGCTGGCGGCGCAGGCCGGCATCCAGATGCTCCAGGCCGGCGGCAACGCCGTCGACGCCGCGATCGCCACGGCGGCCGCCAAGACCGTCACCGAGCCGTGCAGCAACGGTCTAGGCTCCGACGCCTTCTGCATCCTGTGGGACGGGAAGGCGCTGCACGGCCTCAACGCTTCGGGCGGGGCTCCGGCCGCCTGGAGCCGGGACTACTTCCTGCAGAAGTACGGCGCCGCCGAGCGGCCACCGATGCGGGGCTGGGACTCGGTCACCGTGCCGGGCGCGGTCGCCGCCTGGGCGGCGCTGAGCGAGCGCTTCGGCCGCCTCCCCTTCGCCGACCTGATGCAGCCCGCGATCCGCATCGCCGAGCGGGGCTACCTCGCGCCGGTGGTGGTCCAGCAGAAATGGGCGGCCGCGGCCCGGATCGAGGCGATCACCCGCCAGCCGGGCTTCTCCGAGTTCTTCCTGCCGCGGGGCCGGGCGCCGGATGTCGGCGAGCTGGTGACCTTCCCGGGCGCCGAGAAGACTCTGCGGCTGATCGGCGAGACCAAGGGCGAGGCCTTCTACAGGGGCGAGATCGCCGAGGCGATCGCCGCGCACGCGCGGGCCAACGGCGGCGCGATGACCGCCGCCGACCTCGCGGCGTTCCGCCCCGAATGGGTCACGCCGACCGCGAAGGACTATCACGGCTACACGCTGCACGAGATCCCGCCGAACGGCCAGGGCATCGCGGCGCAGATCGCGCTGGGCCTCCTCGAGCAGTTCGACCTCGGCGGCCTGCCGGTCGATGGGCCGGAGTCGCAGCACCTGCAGATCGAGGCGATGAAGCTCGCCTTCAGCGACACCTACCGGTACGTCGCCGACCCGCGCGGGATGGAGGTGACGCCGGAGGCCATGCTCGACCCCGCCTACCTCGCGGAGCGCGCCAAGCTGATCGACCGGAACCGCGCCCAGGTCTTCGGGCCGGGCAAGCCGCCCGCGGGCGGCACGATCTACCTCACCGCGGCCGACGAGTCCGGCATGATGGTGAGCTTCATCCAGTCGAACTTCATGGGCTTCGGGTCGGGCGTGGTCGTCCCGGGCTGGGGCATCTCCCTGCAGAACCGCGGCTACGGCTTCGTGCTCGATCCGGAGAGCCCCAACGTGGTGGCGCCCGGCAAGCGCCCTTTCCACACCATCATCCCAGGCTTCCTCACGAAGGACGGAGCCCCGGTGATGAGCTTCGGCGTGATGGGCGGCAACATGCAGCCGCAGGGGCACGTCCAGACCCTGGTGCGGATGATCGACCACGGCCAGAACCCGCAGGCGGCCTGCGACGCGCCGCGGTGGCGGGTGAACGAGGGCCTCGACATCAACGTCGAGGCGGCGATGCCGGGCGCGACGCTGGAGCGCCTGAAGGCCCTCGGCCACCAACTCGAGGTGATCGAGGACAGCTACCAGGATTTCGGCGCCGGCCAGTTCATCTGGCGGATGGGCGATCCCGCCGTCGAAGGCTACGTGGCCGCGAGCGACCCGCGCCGCGACGGGCAGGCCGTCGTCTGGTGACGCGCTACTTGACCTGCACGCTGTCCACCACCTGGCGGAACTTGGCGAGGACTCCGTCGCGCTGATCCTGCCGCACGACGCCGAGGGCGCGGACGTAGCCGTCCGGTGCGAACCGGATGGTCTGCATGACCACGACGGGCTGGTTGGTCGGCTGATCGAGGGCGCGGGCCACGATCTCGTGCCAGTCGACGCCGTTCGAGCGGTAGCTCTGCGCCCGCTCGATGACGAAGTCCTTGAGGGTCTGATTGGACGCCAGGGCGGCGCGGGCGAAGCCGTCCCGCTGCTCGGCCCCGGGCGGCGGCTGCACGGCCTGCGCGAGGACGAGGATCGGCTGTTCCAGATTCTGCATCTGGTCCTTCGGGCCGCTGGTGAGGAGGACCGAGTTGCCGGCCATCACCCGCACGGGCCGGAAGCCCGCCATGTCGGCGATGCGGAAGGGCAGCGCGTCGACCTGCTGGGTCAGCGACAGGGCCGGCCGGAGGGTGACGCCGGTCACCATCTTGCGCATCGAGGCCTCGGTCTCGGCGTCGGGCAGCGCCTGGGCGATGATCAGCCCGGTCAAGGTCGGCGTGCCGACCACGAGGATCCACTTCCGGATCGCCGGCGCGGACGAGCCGGGATCGGCGGGCTGCTCACCGGTGTAGAGCATGCCCTCGTTGTCGCCGATCTTGACCTCCTCGCGCTTCTCGACCGCGAAGCCCTGGCTGAGGAGGTTGGCGTCGGTGAAGCCGCTGACGAGCTCCGCGAAGGCGTTCGCGGGCAATTCGACGACCGACACGGTCGCGCCACCCTCCTTCCGCTCGAAGCCCGAGAAGCGCCGCGACAGCGACATGTCGGCGGGCGGGTCGAAGCCGAAGCGCGAGCCCGCGGGATAGACGGGATCGCCGGCCCGGGCGACCGAGCCGAGGCTGGCCGCCAGCGCGGCTGCGCACAGAACCCGTCCGAGACGCAGCGTCAGGTTGCGCATCCGCATCGAAAACCGGTTCTCCTGGTGGACCCAACTTTGGGTTAGTCCGCACCCGATGGGTCTGCCGGGCGACCTGTTCTGTCAAGCCGGCAACGCGGCGCGCCTGCGTTCACGATGAAGGGAAAGCGCGAGCGCGGCGGCGGCGCCGATCCCGACGCCGTAGGCGAGGAGATTCCACGGCGAGAAGATGGAGCCGAGGAGGAGCTGACCCGGCAGGGTCGTCCGGAAGGCGTCCAGGGCCGGCGTATGGACGAGCCGGCTGGTCTCGATGAGCGCGGCGGCCGCGACGGCGGCGATCAGGCAGGCGCGCAGGCCCCAGCCGCCGGGTCGCAGGGCCGCGACCAGAAGAAACAGCATGGCCCCCCACAGGATCCCGCCGCCGTAATGGTGGATCGCGAGCGGCAGGCCCCAGTGCGGCACGCGCAGCAGCAGGCCGAGGGCGATCACCGCGGCCGCGAGGCCGAGATGGGTCGCGCGGGCCAGCGGCAGCGCCCGACGCGCGGGCGCGGCCGGCACGGCCGGCCAGGGCGCGATGCCGTTCACCCGCGCGACCAGCGTGTAGGACACGATCATCAGCAGGAACCACGACGAGAGCTTGGCCACCGGGACGATGGACCAGTGCTGCCGCTGGTTCGGGTAGAGCCACGTGCCGGACAGCGTGCCGAGATTCTCGGCGAACCAGATGAACAGCGCGACGAGCAGCAGGCCGAGCAGGAGCGGCATGGTGCGGTGCTCCCGCCAGACCTTGAAGTACACGGTCGCGGGGGCGAAGGCCGCGACCGCGACCGCGATGAGGCCGACGCGCAGGTCGATGCCGCGATGGTCGATGAGGAAATTGACGTAGATCGCCACCGACAGGACCGCGAGCAGGCGCAGGCTCGGGTGCCGCGTGAAACGGAAATCGAACAGGCGCCAGACGCGGGCGAGATAGCTGCCGACCGCCGCGTACATGAAGCCCGTGAACAGCGGGACGCCGCCGAGCCGGAACAGGTTCGCCTCCGGGTAGACCCAGCTGCCGATCGCGGTCTTGTGGATCTCCATGGCCGTGCCGATGACGTGGAAGACCAGGATCACCCGGGCCTCCGACCACGTCTCCATCCGCAGCCGCAGCATCGCGACCTGGAGGACGAGGGCGGCGAGGAACAGCGCGTCGTACCGGGCGATGGGCGCGTGGGCCGGCCAGAGGAGGCGCGTGCCGAGCATGAGCGCCAGGAGCAGGCCGCCGAACAGGCAGGCCCAGCCCTGCTTGAGCCCGAACCGGACGAACTCGTAGAGCCCGGCCGTGACGCGCCCGCGCGCCAGGGCCGCCTCCTGGAGGCGGGCCTCGGCCGCGACGAAGCCGGCGAGCGCGGGCCACTGCGCCGCCGCGCTGACGCGCCCGCCGGGGATCGCCGGCGGCATCGCGGTGGGCCCCGGCTCCGGATCTCGCTCGCGCGTCATGGTGTGTGGCGCGTCATGGCGTGTCGCGCATCATGGCGTGGCCGGCACCGTGACGCGTCGCAGGGTGAGATTGCAGCGACCGCCCGGCGGCAGGAACCCGGGCCCGTCCGCCGCTTCCAGCAGGTCGCCGTCCGGGTAGAGCCGGTCAATGCCGTGGAAGACGAGCCGCGAGGCGCCACCCATCACCAGCGCGTCGCCGGCCTGCAGCCGGATCGAGCGGGTCGGGTCGGACCGGCTCGGGCCGCCGTAGCGGAACAGGGCCGCCGCGCCGAGGGACAGCGACACGACCGGCGCGGCGAGATCCGCCTCATCGCGGTCCTGGTGGAGGCCCATGCGGGTGCCCGGCGCGTAGATGTTGATGAGGCAGGCTTCCGGCGGGGCCGGATAGGCCGCCAGCGTCTCCCAGGCCGCGCGGGCGGTCGGCGGCAGGGCCGGCCAGGGCCGCCCGGTCTCGGGATGGTCCGGCTGGTAGCGGTAGCCCGCGACGTCGGAGACCCAGCCGAGGGGTCCGGCATTCGACATCCGCACCGAGAACGGCTTGCCGGTGCGGGGCATGCGCGGCGTCACGGGCGGCGCCTCGGCGAGGATCGCGGCGATCTCCGCGGCGAGCCGCGCGCGGGCTGCGGCGTCGAGGAAGCCCGGATGGTGGATCAGGCCCGGTGCGAGTTCCGTCGCCACTCAGCGGTCCGCGTCGACGACCTGCTCCAGCACGGTCTTGGAGGCGACCGTGGTGTCGGCGTTCAGGCGGTAGACCAGCGGCACGCCGGTTCGGATCTGGAGATCGGGCACCTGCGCCTCGGTCAGCCCGTCGAGGACCATCACCAGGGCGCGCAGCGAGTTGCCGTGGGCCGCCACCAGGACCCGCTGGCCGGCCATCACGCGCGGCAGGATCGTCGCGACGTAGCAGGGCAGAACCCGCGCGGCCGTGTCCTTCAGGCTCTCGCCGCCGGGCGGCCGCACGTCGTAGCCCCGGCGCCAGGCGTGGACCTGCGCGTCGCCCCAGCGGGCGCGGGCCTCGTCCTTGTTGAGGCCGGAGAGGTCGCCGTAATCGCGCTCGTTGAGGGCGCGCTCGCGCAGGACCGGGATCTCGGAGAGGCCCATCTCCTCGAGGATCAGCGCGCAGGTGCGCTGCGCGCGGACCAGCTCGGAGGTGAAGGCCAGGTCGAACCCGTAGCCGTCCCGCTTCAGGCCGCGGCCGGCGGCCCGGGCCTCGGCGACGCCGCGCTCGGTGAGGTCCGGGTCGCGCCAGCCGGTGAACAGGTTCTGCAGGTTCCACTCGCTCTGGCCGTGCCGGACGAGGACGAGGAGCCGCTCCATCGCCGTCGCGCCGCCGGTCACAGGACGAGCACGTCGGTCATGGTGTAGAGCCCCGGCGGCTTGGGATGCGCCCAGAGCGCGGCCTTGACGGCGCCCGTGGCGAACAGGCCCCGGTCGGCCGCGTGGTGGCTGATCGTCAGGCTCTCGCCGGTGCCGGCGAAGATCACGCTGTGATCGCCGACGACGCTGCCGCCCCGCAGGGTAGCGAAGCCGATATCGCCGGGCCGGCGGGCGCCGGTATGCCCGTCCCGGGTCGAGACCCGGACCGCCTTCAGGTCGACGCCGCGGCCCTCCGCGGCGGCCTCGCCGAGCATCAGCGCGGTGCCGGAGGGGGCGTCCACCTTCATGCGGTGGTGCATTTCGGCGATCTCGATGTCGAACTCGTCGCCCAGGGCCTTGGCGACCCGCCGGACCAGGGCGGCCATCAGGTTGATGCCGAGCGACATGTTGCCCGACTGCACGATGCGGGCGTGGTACGAGGCCGCCTTCAGCTTGGCGAAATCGTCCTCCGACAGGCCGGTCGTGCCGACGACGTGGACGATGCGCGCCTGGGCGGCGAGCTCGGCGAAGGCGACCGTGGCGGCCGGCGCGGTGAAGTCGAGGACGCCGTCGGCGCCCGCGAAGGCCGTGAGGGCGTCGTCGGTGACGGGCACGTCGAGGGGCGGCAATCCGGCGAGCACGCCGGCGTCCTGGCCGAGCGCCGGCGAGCCGTCGCGCTCGATCGCCGCGGAGAGCGTGCAGCCCTCAGCCTGCGCCACCGCGCGGATCAGCATCCGCCCCATGCGCCCGTCGGCGCCGACCACCACGAGCCGCATCCCGTTCCCCAGCTTGCCGTCTCAGGCGGGCAGGAACGCGGCCGCGCCGGCCCCGCCCCTGCCCGCATCGCTGTCCGGGCCCCCGCTCCGCCGCGCGGGCGGCGGGAGCCCGGGCGCTCTCACTCCTTCTCGGGGGCGATCTGCTCGAGCCCGCCGATATGCTTCTGCGCGTAGAGCGGCAGGCCGATCTGCTTGATCAGCTCCAGCTGGGTCTCGAGGAAGTCGATGTGCCCCTCCTCGTCCTCGGCCAGGTCCTCGAAGAGGCGCTTCGACACGCGGTCGTTGATCGAATCGCAGTACTTCGCGGCCTCGAGATAGAGGCTGCGGGCCTCGTTCTCGGCGGCGAGATCGGATTCCAGGATCTCCTGAACGTTCTGGCCGATCCGCAGCGGGTCGAGCTCCTGCAGGTTCGGGAACCCGTCGAGGAACAGGATCCGGTCGATGAACCGGTCCGCGTGGTTCATCTCCTCGATCGATTCCTTGCGCCAGAACTTCGCCAGCTCGACGTAGCCCCAGTCATTGAGCATGCGGAAATGCAGCCAGTACTGGCTGACGGCCGTCAGCTCGCTGCGCAGGCCGCGATTCAGATACTCGATGACCTTGGTGTCGCCCTTCATGCCCCCGTACTCCTTACCGTGCTCTCAGGCGGGGGGTAGAAGCATCAGGCCGCGACTCCCTCATCCGCAGTTTGGAATTTCACCAAACTACACGCGCTCGCGCAAGCCGTCGTGCAAGCATGGCTGCTCTCCGCCGCCGCGGCCTCGCCCAGCGCGGTCTGCATGATCGCGCGGATCGTGCGGGCGCAGCGCCCGCATTTCGGGCTGCAGCCGAGGCAGGCGTAGACCTGCGCGGGCGTGCGCGGGCAGCCGGGTCCGGGGGCGAGGCAGCCGCGCACGGCGCCGTCCGATAAGACGTTACAAGAACAGACGATCATGCGCGCCGCAAATCCCGTCATCCCCGTGCCCGCCGCGGTCGTCGACGACCGTCCGGGGCACCCGCGCCAGTTTAGAAGAATTGAAAAGTAGCTTGCTTTTCAATACCTTATTGGCCGCGGTCGACATGGCACCGCCGCCCGCGCGGGTCAAGGGCGTGCGATCTAACTGCGCCCCAAGTGTCAGGTCGGGCCGTCAGCGGGCGAGCTCGCGCAGGCCGAGCCGGATGAGCACCTTGGCCTCGGCGCCCTCCCCCGCGCCCTTGAGCGCGGCCGCGATGGCGGCGGCGGCCTGGACCTGCGGGTAGCCGAGATTGACAAGGGCCGAAACGGCGTCCGCCACCGGCTGCGGGGCGGCGCCCTCCTCGACGGCGCCCGCGAGGGCGACCAGCGCGGGGTCGACGGGCGCGAAAGCCGGGGCCTTGTCCTTGAGCTCGGCGGCGAGCCGGGCGGCGAGGCGCGGCCCGACCCCCGGGGCCCGGCTGATCGAGCCCTTGTCGCCGGTGGCGATGGCGCTCGCCAGCGCCTCGGGCTCCAGCACCGACAGAACGCCGAGCGCCACCCGCGCGCCGACACCCTGGACGGTCTGAAGCAGGCGGAACCACTCGCGCTCGGCGTCCGAGCGGAAGCCGTAGAGGCGGATCATGTCCTCGCGGACGTGGGTCTCGATCGACAGCGCCGCGGGCTCGCCGACCTTGGGCATGCGCTGCAGGGTCCGCGCCGAGCAGTGAACGATGTAGCCGACCCCCGACACGTCGAGGATCACGAAATCCTCGCCGAACGAGTCCACGACGCCCTTGAGCTTGCCGATCATGCCACGCCTGCCGCTACCTCGGCTTGCCTACAGAACCGCGGCGGCCTCCGCCAGACGTGCTTGAGCGCGCAGGGAGATCATGGAATCACGGGCCCGCGCCGGCCGAGCTTGGCCGGTACGGGGGGATGACATGCGCGCGCCACTTCTTGTCCTGATCGGCCTGCTCTGCGCCGGCCCGGCCCGGGCGGCGGACAACCCGGCGGCCCCGCCCGCACCGGTCGCGCCGAGCGCGGATCCGACGCAGGTCCGGCCCGGCAGCTACGTCCTCGATCCGGATCACGGCAAGGTCACGTGGTCGGTCTCGCATCTCGGCTACTCGACCTACTACGGCCAGTTCACCGGCCTGAGCGGAACGCTCCAGCTCGACCCGAAGGCGCCCGAGAAGAGCCGCCTCGAGGTGACCGTGCCGCTCGGCGGCGTCATCACCGGCAGCACCCGGCTGAACGAGCACCTCGCGGCCCCGGATTTCTTCGACACGGCCAAGTTCCCGAGCGCCACCTTCACCGCCACCAAGGTCGAGCCCACCAGCCCGACCACCGCGCGGATCACCGGCGACCTCAACCTGCGGGGGACGGTCCGGCCGTTCGCGATCGACGCCACCTTCAACCAGGCGGGCATCCATCCGGTGGACCAGCGCTACACCGTGGGCTTCGACGGGCGCGCGGTCGTCAAGCGCTCGGATTTCGGCATCAACGCCTACCTGCCGCAGCTCGGCGACGAGGTCAGCCTGCGCATCGAGGGCGAGTTCAAGGCCGCGCCCTGACGGCCGGTCCGCCTGCCGGCCGCGCGCCGACCGAGCGCCGGCCGCGCGCCCACGCGGCGGGTGACGCCCCGTCGCCGGACGTGTAGTCAGCCGCCGTCGCGGCGCCGCGGCGGGGGGCGCCCCCCACGGAACGCGCGTCTCCCGGTCGGCGCCCGGCATCGTCGCGAACGGACGGGCGCGCCACCGCGCCGATCGATGCTTACCCTGGAGGTCTCAGCCGTGCGGCGTGTCGGTGTCCCCACCCTTGCCCTGACGCTTGCCCTGACGCTGAATCTCGCCGGGACGGCCGCCGCGCAGGTGCCCGCCACACCGGCCAATCCGGCCGCGCCGGCCTCGGCCCTCGACAATTACGCGTCGGCGGCGGCCACGACCATCATCGCCGAGCAGGCCTGCCCGGGCGTGCAGGTCCGGGCCGGCCAGCTGACGACGCTCCGCCTCGCAGCACGCGTCAATGCCGGGCAGGAGGCGATCCTGGAAGAGAAGCTGCGCACCCGCGCCACGCAGGTGCGCCAGCAGCTCGCCGCCGACGGCCGGGAGACGTGGTGCGCGCAGGCCCTCGCCGCCTTCGGCCCGGCGGGCAACGTCGCGAAGGGCATCCTGGCGACCGGCGCGCCGATCCGGTGACACCTTCCGGAAGGGCGGCGCGGATTGACACGGCGGCGCCGCGCCCGTACTGACCCCGCATGGCGCGCGGCCTCAGCTGGGGTCCGCGCGTTTCGCGTTGTCCGGGCCGAACGCCCGTTCAATGACTTCAAACAAGAAGCCGGTCCAGGGGCAGCCGCCCCGGAGGCCGTTCGAGAACACGAGAGAACGATGTTCGCAGTCATCAAGACGGGCGGTAAGCAGTACCGCGTCGCCGCCAACGACACCATCACCATCGCCTCCCTGGCGGGCGAGGCCGGCGAGGCCGTGACCTTCGGCGAGGTCCTCCTGTTCGCCGACGGCGCGGGCGCGACCCAGGTCGGCGCCCCGACCCTGTCGGGCATCAGCGTCACGGGCGAGATCGTCCGCCACGGCCGCGACAAGAAGGTCATCGCCTTCAAGAAGCGCCGCCGGCAGAACTCCCGCCGCAAGCGCGGCCATCGCCAGGACCACACGGTCGTGCGCATCACCGGCATTTCGGCCTGACGCACGCCAGACGCTGGGCGCGTACGTTCCCTGAGGGACCGATCCGCGACCGCATCCACGCCACTCAGAATTCGGAGCTCATCCCATGGCACACAAGAAGGCTGGCGGCTCGTCCCGCAACGGTCGCGACTCGGAAGGCCGGCGCCTCGGCGTCAAGAAGTTCGGCTCGGAGGCCGTCATTCCGGGCAACATCATCGTGCGTCAGCGCGGCACCAAATGGCATCCCGGCGCCAATGTCGGCATGGGTAAGGACCACACGATCTTCGCGCTGGTACCGGGCCATGTCCGCTTCGAGACGCGCCGCGGGCGCGCCTTCGTAGGTGTTACCCCGCTGGCCGAGGCCGCGGAATAAGAGGCGGGCGCCCTGAGTGGCGAAGCTGGCGTCCCGCCCGGTGTCCCACACCGGACCGGAGACGTCGTTGCCGAGCCCCTGACGGGCTGGGTCGGACGGAACACCGGGGAGGATGGGACGCCATCCTCCCCTTCGTCGTCTTGAGGCGGTGCCCCAGAGCCGGGAGCGCCGCTCTGCGAGGGCACGATGTTCCCCGATCTGACCCGTGATGACGTTTTCCGGATCGAGACGCGGCGGCTGTGGCTGCGCTGGCCGACCGCCAAGGACAGGGACGCGATCCTGAAGCTGGCCGGCGACCCGTCGGTCGCCGCGATGCTGGCGCGGGTGCCGCACCCGCTCCCGGCCCCGGAGGTGGACGCGTTCCTTCTCCAGGCACGCTCGCGGAACGCCGCCGGTTCGGCGCTCACGCTCGCCCTCGCCCCGCGGGCTGCGCCGGGCAGCCTCATCGGTGTGGTCAGCATCGAGGGGCGGACCGACGCGCCGCCGGAGCTCGGCTACTGGCTCGGTCAGCCCTACTGGGGCAGCGGCCTGATGGCAGAGGCCGTGACGGCCCTGTGCCACGCGTTCTTCGCCTATACGGGCGGGACGGAACTCGCCGCCTCGGCCCGCACGGTCAACCCGGCGTCCCGGCGCGTGCTGGAGACCTGCGGCTTCGCGCAGGCCGGCAGCGCGCTCCGGCCCTTCCCGGCGCGCGGCGCGGACCTTCCGGTCGATCTCTTCAGCCTCGACCGGCAGCGCTGGCAGACTCCGCCGTCGGAGCCGGCGATGACGCGGGCCGCCTGAGGCGGCCCCGCGGCGCCGGGCTGGCCGGCGGCCGCCGACAGGGTGATGGTGCGGGTCGCGAATCCGCGCCCGACAAAGGATTCAGGTCGTGAAGTTCCTCGACGAAGCCAAGGTCTATGTCCGCTCCGGTGACGGCGGTCCCGGCTGCGTCTCGTTCCGGCGGGAGAAATTCATCGAGTTCGGTGGACCGAACGGCGGTGACGGCGGCCGCGGCGGCGATGTCTGGGTGGAGTGCGTCGAGGGTCTCAACACCCTGATCGACTACCGCTACCAGCAGCACTTCAAGGCCAAGAAGGGCGAGCACGGCATGGGCTCGAACTGTCACGGCGCCAACGGCGCCGACACGGTCCTGAAGGTCCCGGCCGGCACGCAGATCTTCTCCGAGGACGGCGAGACGCTGCTCGCGGACCTGACCGAGGTCGGCCAGAGGATCCGCCTCGCCAAGGGCGGCAACGGCGGCTTCGGCAACGCCTACTTCACCACCTCCACCAACCGCGCCCCGAAGCACGCCAATCCCGGCCAGGAAGGCCAGGAGATGTGGATCTGGCTGCGGCTTAAGCTGATCGCCGATGCCGGCCTCGTCGGCCTCCCGAATGCCGGCAAGTCGACCTTCCTCGCGAGCGTCACCGCGGCGAAGCCGAAGATCGCCGACTACCCGTTCACGACCCTGCATCCCGGCCTCGGCGTGGTCCGCTCGGACGGGCGCGAGTTCGTGCTCGCCGACATCCCGGGCCTCATCGAGGGCGCCCACGAGGGCGTCGGCCTCGGCGACAGGTTCCTCGCCCACGTCGAGCGCTGCCGGGTGCTGCTGCACCTCGTGGACGGCACGACCGAGCATGCGGGCAAGACCTACAATCTGGTGCGCGGCGAGATCGAGGCCTACGGCAACGGTCTCGCGGAGAAGCCCGAGGTCGTGGCGCTCTCGAAGGCCGACGCCCTCGACGCCGAGACGCTCAAGAGCCAGGTGGCCAAGCTGAAGCGCGCCGCCGGCCGCGCGCCGCTGGTCCTGTCCTCGGCGAGCCGCAAGGGCGTCCCCGAGGCGCTGCGCGCGCTGCAGGCCGAGATCGATGCCAGCGCCGAGGCCGAGCGCAAGCCCGCGGCCGCCTGGCAGCCGTAGCCCTCGACCGACTGTTCAAAGGGCGGGTCTTGGTTCACACCCGCCGCGAACGCGCCGTCCCGCAAGAATCATGATCCCTGCCCTCGAAGAATTCCGCCGCGTGGTCATCAAGGTCGGCTCGGCCCTGCTGGTCGACCGCAGTGCCGGCCGCCTGCGCCACGCCTGGCTCGCGGCGCTGGCCGAGGACATCGCGGAGCTGCACGGGCGCGGCGTCGACGTCCTGGTCGTGTCCTCGGGTAGCATCGCCCTCGGCCGGACGGTGCTGGGCCTGCCGCCCGGCGTCCTGCGCCTGGAGGAGAGCCAGGGCGCGGCCTCGGTGGGGCAGATCACGCTGGCGCGTCACTGGGCCGAGGCGCTGGGCCATCACGGCATCGTCGCCGGCCAGATCCTCGTGACGCCGCAGGATACCGAGGAGCGCCGCCGCTACCTCAACGCCCGCGCCACCGTCCTGAAGCTCCTGGAGATGCGCGCGGTGCCGGTCGTGAACGAGAACGACACGGTGGCGACCTCGGAGATCCGCTACGGCGATAACGACCGGCTCGCCGCCCGGGTCGCCACCATGATCGACGCCGACGTGCTGGTGCTGTTCTCGGACATCGACGGCCTCTACACCGCGCCGCCCCAGAGCGATCCGGAGGCCCGCCACCTCGCCGTGGTCGACCGGATCACTCCGGAGATCGAGGCGATGGCCGGCGGCCCGGCCTCCGAGCTGTCGCGGGGCGGCATGCGCACCAAGGTCGAGGCCGCCAAGATCGCGGCCTCGGGCGGCACGCACCTAGTCATCGCGGACGGGCGCGGGAAGAACCCGCTGAAGGCCGTGCGGGACGGCGCGCGCTGCACGTGGTTCCTCTCGGGGTCCACGCCCACGGCCGCCCGGAAGACCTGGATCGCCGGCTCGCTGGAGCCGCGCGGCACCCTGACGATCGACGCGGGCGCCGAGCAGGCGCTCCGGAGCGGGGCCAGCCTGCTTCCCGTGGGCGTGCGGGCGATCGAGGGCAGCTTCTCCCGCGGCGACGCCGTGATGATCCGGGATCCGGAGGGCCGGATCCTCGGCCGCGGTCTGGTGGCGTATGACAGCGCCGAGGCCGCGCTGATCATCGGTCATCCGAGCGCGCGCATTCCGGACTTGCTCAACTATCCCGGTCGTGCCTGGATGGTGCACCGCGATGACTTGGCACTATTCTAGAAATCGCCGATACAAGCTAATCTATTTACAATTTTTCGTCTCGATAATCGTCACCATTCCCGACCGGGCACTCTTGTCGGGACGGCTCGCGATGTGCAAATACGGCGCTCTCCCTTGCCCGGGCCGCGCGCGCGGCCGTCGACAACCGAGGACGCCAGCGTGCCCGTCCTGAACCTGAGATCAGACTTCGCCGAGGCCGACGCCCTTCCGGAGCAGATGGCGGCGATCGGCCGCCGCGCCCGGGCGGCGGCGCGGCGCATGGCGCTGGCCTCGGCGCGGACGAAGGACGTCGCGCTCAAGCTGATCGCCGAGCGGATCCGCGCGAGCCGCGACGAGATCCTGAGCGAGAACGCCCGAGACGTGGCCGCGGCCCGGAGCGCGGGCCAGACCGCCGCGCTGATCGACCGTCTGACGCTCGACCCCGGTCGCCTCGCGGCCATCGCGGACGCCGTCGAGAAGGTCGGCTCGCTCGCCGACCCGGTCGGGCGCCAGCTCGCCGCGATCGAGCGGCCGAACGGCCTGTTGATCGAGCGCATCGCGGTGCCGCTCGGCGTCGTCGGCGTCATCTTCGAGGCGCGCCCCAACGTGACGGCGGATGCCGGCGCGCTCTGCCTCAAGGCCGGCAACGCCGCGATCCTCCGGGCCGGCTCGGACAGCCATCGCAGCGCGATGGCGATCGCGAAGGCGATGAGCCGCGGGCTCGCCGATGCGGGCCTGCCCGAGGACGCGATCCAGCTGGTGCCGACCCGCGACCGCGCCGCGGTCGGGCTGATGCTCGCCGGCCTCGACGGCTGCGTCGACGTGATCGTCCCGCGCGGCGGCCGCGGCCTCGTCGAGCGCGTCCAGGCCGAGGCGCGCGTGCCGGTCTTCGCCCATCTCGACGGCATCAACCACGTCTACGTCGCCGCGGCGGCGGATCTCGACATGGCCCGCACCGTGCTGCTCAACAGCAAGATGCGCCGCACCAGCGTCTGCGGCGCCGCCGAGACCCTGCTGGTCGACAGCGCCTGCGCGGCGACGCACCTCGCGCCGCTGGTTCAGGCCCTGCTCGACGCCGGCTGCGCGGTCCGCGGCGATGCCGCGACGCGCGCGGTCGATCCGCGCGTGACGGCCGCCTCGGAGGAGGACTGGCACACCGAGTACCTCGACGCGATCATCGCGGTGCGGGTGGTCGACGGGATCGAGGCCGCCATCGAGCACATCGAGACCTACGGCTCGCATCACACCGACGCGATCATCACCGACAACGACGCCGAGGCAACGCGCTTCCTGGCCGAGGTCGACTCGGCGATCGTCACGCACAACGCCTCCACGCAGTTCGCCGACGGCGGCGAGTTCGGCTTCGGGGCCGAGATCGGCATCGCCACGGGGCGGATGCACGCGCGCGGGCCGGTGGGCGTCGAGCAGCTGACCACGTTCAAGTACCGGGTCCACGGCAGCGGCCAGATTCGCCCGTGACGCGCGCTGACGGTTCGGCGTGCGGCTGACCCTGCCGCCGAGCGCTCCCGGCATGCGGATCGGCCTCTATGGCGGATCCTTCAATCCCGCCCATCTGGGCCACCGGCACGTGACGCTCGCGGCCCTGCGTCGGCTCGGGCTCGACCGGGTCTGGTGGCTGGTGAGCCCGGGGAACCCGCTCAAGAGCCGGAGCGCCCTGCCCACCGTCGCGGCGCGGTGCGCCCAGGCGCGCGAGATCGCCCGGCATCCGCGGATCGCCGTGACCGGGATCGAGGCGGCGCTCGGCGTCCGCTTCACGGTGCAGACGCTGCGCTTCCTCACGCGCCGGTGCCCGGGCGTTCACTTCGTCTGGATCATGGGGGCCGATTCCCTCGGCACCTTCCATCGCTGGAAGGGCTTCGCCGAGATCGCCCGCCTCGTGCCGATCGCCGTCATCGACCGGCCCGGCTTCACCATGACGCCGCTGAGTGCCCGGGCCGCGCGGCGCCTCGCCGGTGCCCGGGTCCACGAGGCGGCGGCGCCGACGCTCGCGCTGCGGTCGCCGCCGGCCTGGATGTTCCTGCACGGGCCGCGCTCGACCCTGTCGTCCACGCAGATCCGCGCGCGCACGGGTCCGGGGACGGCGCGGTCGGAGCCTGCGCGGTTGCAATCGCGGCCCGATACCGCCAATTTCACCTGATCCCGCAAGGCCCGACGTCGCCGTGCGGCAGAACGAGGAACCAGGACTCTGCCCGAAACCAGTCACACGGAGACGATCCGCACCCCCGTCCAGGCCCCGGTCGAAGCCGGTCAGGCGCGCTCGGACGACCTGAAGGCGCTCGCCCTCGAATGCCTCGACGACATGAAGGCCGAGGAGACGATCGCGATCGATCTGGCCGGCAAGACCTCGCTCGCCGACACGATGATCATCACGTCGGGTCGTTCGCAGCGTCACGTCGGCTCGATCGCCGACAAGATCATCCAGGAGATGAAGAACCGCGGCTACGGCAACGCCCGGGTCGAGGGCATGCCGGCCTGTGACTGGGTGCTGATCGACGCCGGCGACGTGCTGGTGCACATCTTCCGCCCCGAGGTCCGCGGCTTCTACAATCTCGAGAAGATGTGGGGCGCCGACCGCCCCGTCGGGATCGCGGCCGGCTAGGCAGGATCCGAGTCCGTGCGCCTGGTCCTGGCCGCGGTCGGACGGCTGAAGGCCGGACCGGAGCGCGAACTCGCGTCACGATATCGCGACCGCGCCGCGCAACTCGGACGCGGCCTCGGCTTCCCGTCCTGCGACATGACCGAGATCCCGGAATCCCGCGCCCGTCGCGCCCCCGACCGGTGCGCCGAGGAGGCGGCGGCGCTCGCGACCCATCTGCCCGCGGGCGCTGTCCTCGTCGCCTATGACGAGCGCGGTCGGGCCGATCTCGCCAGCGAGACCATGGCCGAGCGCGTCTCAGCCTGGCGCGACGCGGCACGGCCGGCCCTGGTCGTGGTGATCGGCGGCCCGGACGGGCTGGACGCCTCAATTCGGACGCGCGCGGAGCTGATCCTGTCGTTCGGGGCCGCCACCCTGCCCCACGGACTCGTTCGCGTGCTCGCCCTCGAACAACTCTATCGCAGCCTCACCATCCTGGCCGGGCACCCGTACCATCGCGGTGAGGCGGGCTAAGCGGCCGTGAGGATGTCCGAGCCCGAGTCGAAGCCTGTGCCGCGGCGCGCGCGCGCGGCACTCGCCCTGCTGGCCGCGCTTTCGATCACCGTCGCCGCGCGAGCCGAGACCCCGAAGCCCACGGATCCCGAGGCGATCCAGCGGGCCAACGAGGAGCGGGAGCGCCGGGCCGAGAACCTGAAGCGCGTGCAGGACGCCCTCGCCGCCAGCGCCGGGCAGCGCGCGCAGTTCGAGGCCGAGATCGCGGCGATCGGGTCCGACCGCGCGAAGCTCGACACCGCCCTCCTCGACGCGAATCGACAGGCGCAGGCGACGGAAGACCGTCTCAGCCGCCTGGAGGAGCGCCTGAAGGCGATGAGCGAGAGCGAGGCCGCGATCCGGCACTCGCTGCAGGGTCGGCGCGGCATCGTCGCCGAGATCCTCGCGGCGCTCCAGCGGATGGGCCGCCGCCCGCCGCCGGCGGTGCTGGTGAGCCCCGAGGACGTGCTGGCCGCGATCCGGACCTCGATGCTGCTCGGTGCCGTGGTGCCGGAACTGCGCGGCGAGGTGGACACGCTGGCGGCCGATCTCGCGGAAATGATCAGGCTGCGCGGTTTGATCGCGCAGGACAAGGAAGGCCTCTCGAACGACCTCGCCGGCTGGGCGCGCGAGCAGCAGCGCCTGCAGGCCCTGGTCGCCGCCCGGCGCGCGCGGCAGGCGGAGGTCGAGAGCGGCCTCACGGCCGAGCGGCGCCGCGCCACCGAGCTCGGCGCGCAGGCCAAGAACCTGAAGGACCTGCTCGACCGCACGGAGGCGGAGGTCGCCGCGGCGAAGCGCTCCGCCGAGGAGGCCAAGGCCGCCGCGGAGCGCGAGGTGCGCATCACGCAGGAGCGGTTCGCCGCGGCCGGCTTCCGCGATCCGGCGCGGCTCGCGCCCAAGGTGCATTTCGCCGAGGCGCGGGGCGAAGTGCCGCGGCCGGTGAGCGGACGCGTCGCACGGGGCTTCAACCAGCCGGACGGCAACGGCGGGACGACCCGCGGCGTGTCGTTCACGACCCGCCCGAAGGCGTCGGTCTCGTCCCCGGCCGACGGGTGGGTGCAGTTCGCCGGGCCGTTTCGGTCCTATGGCCAACTCTTGATCATCAACGCGGGCGACGGCTACTATCTTCTGCTCGCGGGGATGGACCAGATCAGCGTCGAGGTCGGTCAGTTCGTGCTCGCGGGCGAACCGGTCGGCAGCATGGGCGACAGGGGTGCGGGTCCCGGCGGGTCCGAGGGTGATCCCACGCTCTACGTCGAGTTCAAGAAGGACGGCGGCTCCATCGATCCGGAGCCGTGGTGGGCGAAGAGCCCGAATAATACGGTACTTGGCGAGAAGGTTCGCGGCTGATGCGCAAGACTTCCCTGATCATGCTCGGCGCCTTCCTCGGTGCCGGAACGTCCATGGTGGCGACCCAGACCGACTTCCTGTCGGGTCCGCGGGCCGTGGCCGCCTCGGCCGAGACCTACCGCCAGCTCAGCCTGTTCGGCGACGTCTTCGAGAAGGTCCGGACCGACTACGTCGAGAAGCCGGACGAGTCGAAGATGATCGAGGCGGCCGTCAACGGCATGCTGACCTCGCTCGACCCGCACTCGAGCTACATGGACGCCAAGGCGTTCCGCGACATGCAGACCACCACCCGCGGCGAGTTCGGCGGGCTCGGCATCGAGGTCACGATGGAGGACGGCCTGATCAAGGTCGTCACGCCGATCGACGACACCCCGGCGGCCAAGGCGGGCCTGCTCGCGAACGACATCATCACGCAGATCGACGACGACCAGGTCCAGGGCCTCACCCTGAACCAGGCGGTCGACAAGATGCGCGGCCCGGTCAACTCGAGCGTCAAGCTCAAGATCAGCCGCAAGGAGTCGAAGGACCCGATCGACGTCACGCTCACCCGCGACGTGATCAAGATCAAGCCGGTGCGCTCGAAGATCGAGGGCGGCGACGTCGCCTACATCCGCCTGACCCAGTTCAACGAGCAGACCTTCGACGGGATGCGGGCCGCCATCGACAAGCTCACGGGCGAGATCGGTGCCGACAAGATCAAGGGCTACATCGTCGACCTGCGCAACAACCCGGGCGGGCTGCTCGATCAGGCCGTGATGGTCTCCGACGCCTTCCTCGATCGCGGCGAGATCGTCTCCACCCGCGGCCGCAACCCGGACGAGACGCAGCGGTTCTCGGCCAAGGCCGGCGATCTGACCAAGGGCAAGCCGATCGTGGTGCTGGTCAACGGCGGCTCCGCCTCGGCCTCCGAGATCGTGGCCGGCGCCCTCCAGGATCACAAGCGCGCGACCATCATGGGCACGCGCTCCTTCGGCAAGGGCTCGGTCCAGTCGATCATCCCCCTCGGCGGCTCCGGCGCCCTCCGGCTCACCACGGCGCGCTACTACACGCCGTCGGGCCGCTCGATCCAGGCCAAGGGCATCGAGCCGGACGTCGAGGTCACGCAGGACGTGCCGGACGAGCTCAAGGGCAAGGACGAGACCAAGGGTGAGGCCGGGCTGAAGGGCCACCTGAAGCAGAAGGACACCGACGAGCGCGGCGGATCCTCCGCCTACGTCCCGCCGGATCCGGCCAAGGACAAGCAACTGATCTCGGCCGTCGACTTCCTGCACGGCATCCAGAAGGGCGCCGCGAACGGCACGCCCGCGCAGCAGCAGAAGCCGAGCCTGCCGAACTGATCGCGCGGTAACCCCGCGCTGCTCCAACCCGATCCCGTCCGGCCTCCCGCCGGGCGGGATTTCCCGTTCTGGGACCGGGCATTAGCGGAACGTTAACCATACCCGGCCGCAATGGATGCGAGGGTTGGGACCGCGCCGACCGGCGCAGGAACCGCGATCCCGTATCGAGAGTCGCTTGACCGAGTCCACCGACGATATCCTCACGCGCCCCCTCGGGGTGCCAGAGGCGGCGCCGGAGCAGCCCGCAGGCCGGATCGGACGGCTGATCGCGGCCGCCCGCAGGCCCCGGGTCGCGGCCGCGGCGCTCGCGGCCGGCTTCGCGGTGGCGGCCGGCCTGGTGCTCGCGCTGGGCGACCCGCACGGCGGTGAGCCCCGCGTGCAGGTGGCGATCGCGACGCGCGAACCCGCGGCCCGTCCGGCCGCACAGGCCCCCGTCGCCCAGCAGCCCCAGGTCATCACGACGGCGCCGGGAACGGCGCCCCTCCAGCGCAGCGCCGAGGAGGTCGAGACCGCGTCCGGCGTGACGGTCGTGCGCCCGGCCGGCAGCGGGCCGAGCGAGGCGGTGGTGATCCGCGTGCCGCCGCCGAGCGCCCCCCGTCTCGCCCAGGCCCCCGACCCGCGGATCAGCGAGGCGGGCCGCCACGGTCTCATGCCGAAGCTCGGCGAGGGCCGCATCCGCGCCCTCGACGTCTACGCCCGGACCGAGGAGGCCGGCAGCGGGCCGCGCATCGCGATCGTGGTGACCGGACTCGGCGTCGGTCAGGCCGCGACCGCGGGCGCCACCGCGCGCCTGCCCGCCGCCGTGAGCCTCGCCTTCCTGCCCTACGGCGGCGAGGCCGAGCGCGCCGCGGCGCGCGCGCGGGACGCCGGCCACGAGATCTTCCTGCAACTCCCGATGGAACCCTTCGACTATCCCGACAGCGATCCGGGTCCGCAGACGCTGCTGACCGCGCTGCGGGGACCGGAGAACGCGGACCGCCTCGCCTGGGCGATGAGCCGCTTCCCGGGCTACGTCGGCGCGGTGAACTTCATGGGCTCCAAGCTGATGGCCGACGCGGCTTTCGAGCCGGTCCTGCGCGAGATCGGCGCCCGCGGTCTCGGGTTCCTCGATGACGGCACGGCCCCGATACCCGCGGCTGCGCCCGCCAACAAGGGCAAGACGCCGGTGGCCCGTGCCGAGATCGTCCTCGACGCCACGCCGCGCGCCGACGCGATCGACGCCGCGCTCGCCCAGGCCGAGGCCCGGGCCCGCGCCAACGGCTTCGCCCTGGTCTCGGCGACCGGGACACCGCTGAGCATCGATCGGATCGCCCGCTGGGCGAAGGAGATCGACTCGCGCGGGCTGCGCCTGGTGCCGGCAAGCGTGGCTTTGCGGGGCGCCCGTGACAAGCGGGTCTCGACTGCCGATTGAGCGTCTCGGTGTCCAAAGTCAGCGCAAGTAGATCCGGCGCCTTCCGGGCCGGTGAAGACTTGGTCGACGTTGCCGCCTCGCCTCCCCCTGACCTATGGTCGCCGCGATGGTAACGGATTCCGACCCGGGCATCGCCCTGCCCTACCGCCCCTGCGTGGGCATCGCCCTGATCGCGCCGTCCGGCGACGTCTTCGTCGGGCGTCGCAGCAAGGATGCCGGTCCCGAGCACGTCGACGGTCCGCACATGTGGCAGATGCCGCAGGGCGGCATCGATCCCGGCGAGGACGCGGAGGCCGCCGCCCGCCGCGAACTCTACGAGGAGACCAACGTTCCGCCCGAGGCCGTGAAGCTCCTGGCCGAGATTCCGGACTGGCTCCCCTACGATCTGCCGCCGGCGGTGATGAAGCAGGCCTGGAAGGGCCGCTACCGCGGACAGACGCAAAAATGGTTCGCCTACGGCTTCGTCGGCAGCGAGGATCTGATCGACGTGCTCCGGCCCGGCGGCGGCGCCCACAAGGCGGAGTTCGACGCCTGGCGGTGGGCGCGGTTCTCCGAGCTTCCGGACCTGATCGTTCCCTTCAAGCGGCCGGTCTACGAGCGCGTCGTCGCGGCCTTCGCCGGTCTCGATCGATGGACGGTGCGGTCATGACCGCGCGGACGGGGCGCTGAGACCGTGCGCTGGCTCGCGGTCCCGGTCGCCCTCGCCCTGGCGTGGCTCGCCTTCACGATGAGCCCGCTCTGGTCGCTCTACGACCTGGCGCAGGCGGTGCGCCGGCACGATGCCGCCTATGTCGAGAGCCACGTGAACTTCCGGACGCTGCGCCTGTCGCTCGTCCGGCAGATCACCGCCGCGATGCGCGCGGCGTCCGAGACCGATCCCGACCTTGAGCCCCGCGACCGCCAGCGTCTCAACGACGCTGCCTACGGCCTCGCTCTGGCGCTCGCCGAGACGATGGTGACGCCGGAGACGGTGATCGACCTGCTGGCCAATGGCTGGCCCGACAAGCTCGACCTCGAGCGCCCGGCCGGCACGCGGCCGGAGGGCCTGGTCATCCGCGGCCTTGGGCGGCTCATGCCGTACTACGCGGCCCTGGAGATGCGCGGCTTCCGCGCGGTCGTGATCCCGATCCCGCCGGAAGGGTCACGCGCCGAGCGCACGCGGATCCGGCTGCGGCTGCGCGGCCTGAGCTGGCGTCTGGTGGACATCGAGATGGCCGAGATGCTGCGCGCGCAGATCGCCGCCAAGCTCAGCCGCGCCCTAGCGCGCGCCAAGATCGGGGCCAGTGCCGGCGAGGAGCGCTGAGGGGGGCTCGGCAGCCTGGACGGCGCGGCGCTATTTCGCCTTCGGCTCGCCCGGCACGTTCTTGGGCTCGCGCGCCTCGATCAGGTCCTCGGCCTTCTCCTCGTCGGTGTCGCCGCTCTGCTCGATGGTCTTGCCCGGGTTGGCCAGCAGGGAGCGCACGATCCCCAGCAGGACCTCGCACTCGCCGGGAAACTTGTAGCTCTCGAGGACGATCGCGGCGTCGCGCAGGGTCCGCAGATCGCGCACCAGCTGGGCGTTTGCGTCCTCGCGCAGCTCGCTCTTCTTGGCGATCGCCTCCTCGATCTGCGCGCCCTTCACGTCGCAGGCAGCCCGGGCCGGCGATGCAGCGACCGCGGCGGCGAGGGCGAGGCCGATTGCGGGAAGAGAGCGCCACATGGCGGGTATCCTCGAAGATCCAGTTCAGAAGGTGTGAACCGGCGCGGTGCGCAGGGCGTCCTGCGTCAGCGCCACGAGCTGGCTTGGGCGGTACGGCTTCGGCACGAAGACCGAGCCCGGAACGGCCTCGCAGGCCGCCAGGGAAGCCCGGCCCCCGGAGGTGTAGACGACCGGGAGGTCGGGCGAGAGCCGGCGGGCGCACCGGGCCAGCGACAGGCCGTCCGTGTTGCGGGCCAGATCGATATCGGTGAAGAGCAGGTCAACGCTCTCCCGGGCCAGGATCGCCTCGGCTTCCCAGGCATCCGCGGCGGTGAGCACCCGGTACCCCTCTTCGAGGAGCGCCTCGGCGGCCAGCTCGCACACGGTCGGCTCATCCTCGACGACCAGGATCGTGGCGGAGCCCCGGTCCGGGACGGGCAGGGTCGGGCAGACGAACGCGGCGGCGAACGGAACCATGACGCAACTCCCACTCACCCGGCGGGGGCACGGTGTTCCCGCGCCGGATCGCTGGGGCAACGACCCCTTCCGACGCGGCGTTCACCGTGTTTGCATCGAATTGCTCGGGTTTGGTGAGCGGCGCGTTAACCGCGGCCCGTCACCCCTGAACGAAGGCGTCCGAATGGTTAACAGAGCGTTACCGATCTGCGACCGCGGGGCCGAACCGTGAACCGCACGGCTCAGTTGGGCGTCGGCCTGCTCCTCACCGGGATGGCCGGCTACGTCGACGCCCTCGGCTTCGTACGGCTCGGCGGCCTCTACACGTCCTTCATGAGCGGCAACACCACGCAGCTCGCCGTTCTCGGCGCCCAGGTCGAGCTGCACCACATGATTCTCCCGGCGATCCTGATCCTGGCGTTCCTGACAGGATCGGTCCTCGGGAGCGGGCTTGCGATCCTGGTGCCGCCGCGCTGGGCGACGCCGGCGGTCCTCGCCTACGAGGCGCTCCTGATCCTCGCCGGTCTGGGGCTCGGACTCCAGTCGCCCGAACTCGGCCTCGCGGCCTTCTTCGTCGCCTTGGCGATGGGATCCCAGAACGCGGTCCTGGCGCAGGTGAAGGGGTTCCGGGCCGGCACCACCTTCGTCACCGGCGCACTGTTCAGCCTCGGCCAGAAGATCGCGCAGGCCCTGACCCGCACCGGAGATCCGCTCGGCTGGCTCGGCGACGCCTCTGTCTGGATCTCGCTGCTGTTCGGCGCCTACCTGGGCGCGCGGGCCTACCAGCAATTCGGTCTCTACGCGCTGATCGCCCCGGCGGCGATCTCGGGCGGGCTGGCGTTGATTACCGCGATCCTGGTCTTGCGCACCGCGCCGCCGGCCGCAAATGTCCCCCCGACATGAGCAGCCCCGTCAGCAACCCGTCCCTCACCAGTCACGTCGCCGCGCTGGAGCCCGGCGAGCACGTGCTCGCCGCGCATTTCCTGAAGGACGTGCCGGCCCTGGCGCTCAGCGACGGCACGGTCGCGCTGGTGCGGGAGGTCGGTATCGCCCGCGTCGCCGCCCATCCCGACGGCGGGATCCTCGTCGCGGCCGGCGGCGTCGACCGGCTGCTCACCGGGGGCGACGACGGCCGCGTGGTAGCGATCCGCGCCGACGGCGCGACGGAGCAGCTCGGCCTCGCCAAGGGCGGCGCCTGGATCGACGCGCTCGCCGCCCATCCCGACGGCGCCGTGGCGTGGTCGGCCGGCCGGACCGTCGTGGCCCGCGACGCCAAGGGCCGCGAGAAGACCTTCGAGGCGCCGTCCTCCGCCCGCGGCCTCGTCTTCGCGCCCAAGGGCTACCGGCTCGGCGTCGCCCACTACAACGGCGTGAGCCTCTGGTACCCCAATCTGGAGACGCCGGCCGAGGTGATCACCTGGAAGGGCTCGCATATCGACGTCACGTGGTCGCCGGACGGGCGCTTCGTGGTGTCGACAATGCAGGAGAACAGCCTGCACGGCTGGCGCCTCCAGCCGGACCGCGGGCACATGCGGATGTCGGGCTATCCCGGCAAGGTCCGCTCGATGTCGTGGTCGTTCGACGGGAACTGGCTCGCCACCAGCGGGGCCGAGGCGGCGATCGTGTGGCCCTTCGATTCCAAGGAAGGTCCGACCGGCAAGGCCCCACGGGAATGCGGCGTCCGCCCGGCCCGTGTCTCCCGCGTGGCTTTCCACCCGAAGGCGCCAGTCCTGGCCATGGGCTACGAGGACGGCTGCATCCTGCTCGTCCGCTTCACCGACGCGGCCGAGCTGCTGGTGCGCCCCGCCGTCCAGGGGAGCGGCGTCGCGGCGCTCGGCTGGGACGCACGCGGCGGCCGCCTGCTGTTCGGCTGCGCCGACGGCAAGGCCGGTCTCCTCACGCTGCCGGGCTGAGAGCCCGGTTCAGGCGTCGTCGCACCCGCGGCTGGAACCACCGCCCCGCGCATGCTCTTTGTCGGGGGTCGATTCCCCCGCCGGAGGCTAGGCATGTTTCGCGTGTTCCGCACCTTCGGCCTCGCCCTCGGCCTGCTCGGAGGCGTGGTCGCCGCGCAGGCCCCCGAATTCGCGCAGCAGTACGCGCAGCGCCTCGGGGGCGCCGCGGACGAGCTCCGTAGGCAGGTGGCGGTCCTCGAGTCCGACGCGCAGGCCTCCGGGACGACGCGCGAGGGCGCCGTCGACCGGCTGCGCGCCAATCCGGACCAGCTGGTCGCCCGCCGCGGCGAGGCCGCCCGGGCCGACATCGCCCGTCTCGCCCGCCTGAGCGCCCAGCAGCAGGCCCTGAGTGCGGCGACGAGCCCACTCGGGCGCGTGGTGGCGATGCTCCGCGATCCGGACGTGCCGGTGGCCGAGGCCGCCTATCACGTCTTCAGCCCGGCCGTGCCCACGAGCGCCGACGGCTTGGCCGCGGGTGTGATCGGGTTCTTCGTCGCGTGGGGCGGCTGGCGCGTCGCGTCGGATGTCGGCCGCCGGGCCGTGCGCCGGCGGCCGCGGGAGACCGCGACCGTCGCGTGAGCGCGGTTCGCGCGGGCCAGACTGTGGCGCAACGTCTACAGCAGCTTGCGCGAGCCTTGCGTATCGAGCAGGGATCCGGCCGTCCCGGTCCGGGAGAAGGCGCAAGATGCCGCGCGCGTCGAACTCCACCACCATCGATCCGGCGCTCGACGCCGCCGCGCTGCTGCGGCGTATCGGCTTCTTCGGCCTCTTCGTGGTTCTCCCGGTCCTCGCGCAGGTCGCCCGCCGCGCCTCGGTGATCCTCGCGCCGATCGCCGTGATCCTCCTGATCATCGCCAGCGTCATCGATCGGCGCCAGCGCCCGGTGCGCCCGGCGACCTATCGCCTCCTGACGGCTCCGGCCTTCCTGGCGGGCATGCTGGTCGTGCTGTGGTCGGCGCTCTCGCTGACCTGGACGCCCTTCCTCGGGCCGGCGCTGGAGCGGCTGGCCAATCTCGGCGCAACCATCGGACTCGCCCTCCTGGGCTACCTCGCCCTTCCCGACAGGATGCGCTCGGCGAACCTCTACCTCCTGCCACTCGGCGTCGTGGCGGGTGCGATCGTGGCGATCATGCTCGGGCTGTTCGGCGCCCACATCGCGCCGCCCGGCGTCGAGGATGACGGGGCCCTGGATCGCGGGCTCGTCCTGCTCATCCTGCTGCTCTGGCCGGCCCTCGCGTGGCTGCGGTCCCGCCGCCGCGACCGGGAGGCGCTGGGCCTCGCGCTGCTGGTCGCGCTGGCGCTCACGGTCCAGCCGGACGGAACCCAGATCGCCGCCCTGTCGGTCGGCGCCGTCGCCTTCGCGGTGACGAGCTACCGCCCGCGGCTCGGGGTGACGCTCACCGCTGTCCTCTCGGCCGCCCTGCTGGCGGCGGCGCCGCTGCTGCCCTTCCTGGCGCGGCCGGTCGGCGCCGCCCTCTTCGGGCCGGTCGCACCCGCGGTGCTGTCGCTGAAGAGCTGGCAGAAGGTCGTGACCTCCGATCCGGTGCGGCTGATCACCGGGCACGGCTTCGAGACGGCCCTGCGCGGTCGCCTCGTCGGCCTCCTGCCGGCCAACGCACCGACCACGGCGCTCTTCGAATTCTGGTACGAGCTCGGCATCGTCGGCGCCCTCGCCGCCGCCTTCGCCCTCTACGCCTCGATCCGGCGGGCCGGCCGGGACGGCCCGGCCCTCGTTCCCGGCGCGATGGGCTGCTTCGCCGCCGCCTTCACGGTGGCCTGCCTGAGCGTCGGGCTGACCGCCGTCTGGTGGCTGACGACGGTCGCCATCGCGATCGTGGTCTTCGTCGCGGTCGAGCGCGGCCAGTTCCGGACCAGCCGGCCGAAGGTCGCCAAGCTTCACCGCCTGCAGACGCGGGGGGAGTGAGCGGTCAGGCGCGCAGGAAGCCGTGCAGGCGTATCCAGGCCAGGAACAGGCCGGGCCACGCCGCCACGGGTGTCCCGGGCGCGCCGAGCCCGAAGCCGTGGCCGCCGCGCTCGAACAGGTGCAGCTCGGCCGGCACCCGCGCCTTGCGCAGCGCCGAGAACATCAGCAGCGGATGGTCGGCCACGGCGACGGGGTCGTCGATCGCCTGGACGAGGAAGGTCGGCGGCGTCTCAGGCCCGACCTGCAGATCCACCGAGTAGGTCTTCATCTCGTCGGGGGTGACCTCGTCGCCGACCAGGATGCGGCGGGTCGCGGTCCGGTCGAACGGCTTGCGCATGGTGATGACCGGGTAGATCAGACCGGCCAGCACGGGCCGGATCGGCTGGGCGTCGGCGGCGTCGACTCCCGCGTACAGGTCCCGGGCGCTCCCTACGGCGGTCTCGCCCATCAGGTGGCCGCCCGCCGAGAAGCCGAGGACGCCGACCCGCGCGGAATCGATGCCGAACTCGGCGCCGCGCGCCCGGACCAGCCGGAGGGCGCGCTGCGCATCCTGCCGCGGCGCGTCCGGCCCCGAGCCCCAGCCCTCCGCGGGCAGGCGGTAGACGAGGAGGAAGACCGTGATGCCGGCGGCGTTCAGGACGCGGCCGACCGGGACGCCCTCGTTGCCGAGGGCGATGAACTCGTAGCCGCCGCCCGCCGCGACGATCATAGCGGCGCCGTTCGGGTTGGCCGGCCGCATGACCAGCAGACAGGGCCGCGCGACCCGAGTGACGTCGCCGAACGTCCCCTCGACGTAGCGGTAGCCGTCCGGGTTCGGCCCGTCGCCGCCGCCCGGCGGCGCGCCGGGCCACAGCTCGATCACCTGCAGATCCGCGCCGGGCAGCGAGCGCGGCAGAGCCCGGATCGACTCGTGCGGTGCGGGCTGCGGTGCCGTCTCCGCCGGCCCTTCCGCCCGGGCGCTGCGCAGCCCGAGGACGCTTCCGAGACCGGCGAGCAGGAGACGGCGGTCGAGGCGCAAGGGCATCTCCCGGGTGAGGCCGCGCGCGGGACCGCCCCCCGGCGAGCCCGGCTCCCGCGGGAGCGCGGGGGCAACGCCCAAGGACGCGTTGCGGGTTCCGTCGCGGCGGCGGGCCTCAGCCCTTTCGCGCGATGACCGCGACGTAAAAGCCGTCGGTCCCGGTCCGCAGGGGACTCATCTGGATCCCGTGGGCAGTCTTCCGCACGGCTGCCCGGAGCGAGTCCGGCCCTGTCGCCAGCACCTCGTCCGCGGGGACGACGTCGAATCGGCCGCGCCAGCCCGACAGGAGGCCGGAGACGGCGGCGTCGTTCTCCGCCGAGAGCAGCGAGCAGGTGATGTAGACGATCCGGCCGCCGGGCCTGACGAGCCGCGCCGCCCGATCGAGCACCTGGGCCTGCTCGGCGGTCCGCAGCGCGAGGCTCCCGGGCCGCAGCCGCCATTTGGCATCCGGATTCCGCCGCCACGTGCCGGACCCCGTGCAGGGCGCGTCGACCACGACCCGGTCGACCTTGCCGTCGAGATCCTCGAGAACGTCGGCGCGCGCCTTGCCGCTGCGCGGGGTCCGCACCTCGGCCAGCGCACCGGACCGGCGCAGGCGCTCGTGGATCGGCGCGAGCCGGCGCGGATCACCGTCGGTGGCGATCAGGCGGGCGCCGTTCCCGGTCTCCGCCGCGAGGGCCAGGGTCTTGCCGCCGCCGCCCGCGCAGAGGTCGACGATTGTCTCCCCGGCACGCGGCGCGGCGAGGAGCGCGGCGAGCTGCGAGCCCTCGTCCTGGATCTCGTACCAGCCCTCCAGGAATTCCGCCTCGACGTGGAGCGCCGGACCGCGGCCGTCGGCGCCGATCGGGACGCGCAGGCCCGCGGGCGCGTGCGGCGTCGGCGCCGCGTCGTAGGCCGCGAGCGCCGGCAGGATCGCGTCGCGGTCGCCGCGCAGGGCGTTCACGCGGATATCGAGGGGCGCGCGCCGCGCCAGCGCCTTCAGCTCCGGGACGAGGTCGTCGCCGAGCGTGGCCGCGAGGTCCGGGAGCACGAAGGCGGGCGCGTCGCCCGCCACCTCCGGCGGCGCGTCCTGCAGCGTCCCGCCGTCGAGGCGCGCGCGCTCGTCGTCGCTGAGCGGAGTCGGCGCGAAGCGCTCGCCGGTGAACAGGGCCGCGACCGAAGCCGCCGCGAGCCCCTGCTGGAGGCGCAGCGTGCCGATCAGGACGGCGCGCGGCGTGTCCGCGCCCATGATCCAGGCCGCCGACGCCCGCCGCCGCAGGGCGTCGTAGACGAGGCTGGCGATGCCCGCGCGGTCGCCCGAGCCGGCGAAGCGGTGGGCGAGACCCCAGTCCTTCAGGGCGTCGGCGGCCGGCCGACGGCGCTCGGCGATATCGGTGAGGACTTCGATGGCGGCGGAGCAGCGAGCGGCGGGGGTCAGGGGTCGGATCCTTCGGATTGCCTCAGCGACGCCGTGAGCGACGCCGTGAACGATGACGCGAAACGGCCACGCTTGGCCCACGATGCCGCCACGTTACGGCCGAGCTTCCTGCACCTTCGCGGCGCAGACCGTGCTGCGGTCGGTCCGCCGTGCGGGCCGCCGCGTGTCGTATGGCATCCGCCCGCGCCGGACCAGACCGGTCCGTCGCCGGGCGCATTCCGGGAGTACCCCAGCCCATGACGTCCACCGTTCGCGTCGCCCTCGCGGCCCTGGTCACCGCCTCGCTCGCCGCCTGCGCGAGCGCGCCCGCCGCCCAGCCGGAGCTGACGCCGGTGCCGCGTCCGCGGGTCGATGCCAAGACGCAGCTAGAATACGGCAACCCGCCCCCGCCGCCGCCCGGCCGCTACTGAGACGTCCGCGCGGGGTGCGGCTCAGGCCGCCTCCCGCGCCCGCCGGGCCTCGTAGGCCTTGAGGCCGGTATAGACCGCGGTCAGGAGCGGGAACGGCGCCTCCGGCACCAGCCGCCGGCCGCGGGCGATCAGGTCGCCGATCACGTGGTCCGCCTCGATCCGGCCCTTGTTCTCGATGTCGCGCAGCATCGAGGCCGTGAAGGTGGACTCGGCCGCCGTCAGCTGCGCCCGCGCCCGCTCGGCCACGACGGCGCGCGGCTCGTGGCCGCTGGCCGCGGCGACGCTCGTGCACTCGGCGTGCAGCGCCGCGATCAGCGCGGTGCCGTCGGGCGCCGCCACGATGTCGCCGACCGCGGCGCGCATCAGCGTGGTCGCCCCGGCGAGCGTCGCCAGGAACACCCACTTCTCCCACATCTCCTGCAGGATCACGTCGCTCAGGCGCGGCTGAAACTTGAGGCCGCGCATCAGCGCGTCGACGGCCTCGATCCGCGGCGAGCGCGACCCGTCCCGCTCGCCGTAGGTGATGCTGCACAGCTCGCTCATGTGCCGGATCGCGCCGTCCGGCGCGAGCGTCGCGGCGATCGCGCAGGCGCCGCCGAGCACGCGCTCCGCGCCGAACCGGGCGTCGAGCACGTCGAGATGCGACATGCCGTTGAGCACGGGCAGGATCGCGGTGTCGGGGCCCACGGCCGGCGCGAGGTCCGCGACGGCGCTGTCGAGGTCGTAGGCCTTGCACGACAGCAGGATCAGGTCGAAACGCCCGGCCCCGGCCAGCCTATCGGCCGTGACGGTGGGCGGATCGGGCAGGTGCAGGTCGCCGAGCGGCGAGCGGACGTTCAGGCCGTCCGCCGCCAGCTTCGCCGCCCGGGCCGGCCGGACCAGGAAGGTGACGTCGGCGCCCGCCTCGGCGAGGCGCGCCCCGTAATAGCCGCCGGTCGCGCCGGCCCCGACGATCAGCGTGCGCATCGATGCCTCAGGTCCGCGACGGGTAGTTCGGGCTCTCGCGGGTGATCGTCACGTCGTGGACGTGGCTCTCGCGCAGGCCGGCATTGGTGATGCGGATGAACTGCGCCCGCTCCTGGAACTCGGGGATCGTGGCGCCGCCGACGTAGCCCATGGCGGCGCGCAGGCCGCCGGCGAGCTGGTGCAGGACGTTGCCGACCGGGCCCTTGTAGGGGACCTGCCCCTCGATGCCCTCCGGCACGAGCTTGTGGGTGTCGTTGACCTCGGCCTGGAAGTAGCGGTCGGCCGAGCCGCGCGCCATCGCACCCACCGAGCCCATGCCGCGGTACGACTTGTAGGAACGGCCCTGGTAGAGGAACACCTCGCCGGGCGCCTCGTCGGTGCCGGCGAGCAGCGAGCCGAGCATCGCCACGGAGGCGCCAGCCGCGATCGCCTTGGCGAGGTCGCCCGAATACTTGATGCCGCCGTCGGCGATGACCGGGATGTCGGCCTCGCCGGCCGCCTCGACCGCCTCCATCAGCGCGGTGAGCTGCGGCACGCCCACGCCCGCCACGATGCGGGTCGTGCAGATCGAGCCCGGGCCGATGCCGACCTTGATGGCGTCGGCGCCGGCATCGATCAGCGCCCTGGCGCCGTCCCGCGTCGCGACGTTGCCGGCGATGACCTGAACGGCGTTCGAGAGCTGCTTCACGCGGGCGACGGCGTCGAGCACCTTGATCGAGTGGCCGTGGGCGGTGTCGACCACGATCACGTCGCAGCCGGCGTCGATCAGGCGCTCGGCCCGCTCGAAGCCGCTGTCGCCCGTCGTCGTGGCGGCGGCGACGCGCAGGCGGCCCTGCTCGTCCTTGACGGCGTTCGGGTATGCGACGCGCTTCTCGATGTCCTTGACGGTGATCAGGCCGATGCAGCGGTAATGGTCGTCGACGACCAGCAGCTTCTCGATCCGGAACTGGTGGAGCAGCCGCTTGGCCTCGTCCTGGGTCACGCCCTCGCGGACCGTGATCAGGCGGTCGCGGGTCATCAGCTCGGCGACCGGCTGGTTGGAGTTCGTCGCGAAGCGGACGTCGCGGTTGGTCAGGATGCCGACGAGCTTGCCCCGCGAGCCGTTGGGGCCGCGCTCGACCACCGGGATCCCGGAGATCCGGTTGAGCTTCATCACCTCGAAGGCGTCGGCGAGCGTCTCGTCGGGGTGGATGGTGATGGGGTTCATCACCATGCCGGACTCGTACTTCTTGACGAGGCGGACCTGCTCGGCCTGCTCCGGCGGCTCGAGGTTCCGGTGGATGACGCCCATGCCGCCGTTGGCCGCCATGGCGATGGCCATCGGCGCCTCGGTGACCGTGTCCATCGCCGAGGCGAGGATCGGCAGGTTCAGCGGGATCGTGCGGGTGAGCCGCGAGGCGACGCTAACCTCGGTCGGCATCACCGAGGAGGCGGCGGGCCGCAGGAGCACGTCGTCGAAGGTGAGTCCCTCGATGATCGATGCGGTTTCGACTCGGGCCATGTGCCAACTTTCCTCGGACGGCAGCGCGCGTGGAGGCCGCGCTGCGGGATCGGGTTGGCAAGTGCCAGTATCACGGGCTCCGCGAAGGCGCCAATGCGCGGTTGATGCGTCGCAGCGCGAAAACGCGCATGGCTCGAGGCTTATCCACGCCCGCTCGACGGGCGCGGCGATGCCGTGAACGGACGTTTGCGGTCAGCCGCGGAGAGGCCGAGGGCGCCTCAGCGCATCGCCGGCGCGGCCGGGCCCTTGTCGGTGTATTCGGGCGGCAGGCCGATATAGTCGCCGAGCATGCCGTCGATGCCCGGCGCGCGGCCGAAGGCCTCGCAGTCGGGGTCGAGGGGCGCCTCACCGAGGGTGGTGATGCGGATCCGGTCCCAGGTCGGGATCGTGTTGGGGGCGGTGAACGGGTCGTCGCCGGTCGCCAGCATGTAGCCGAAATCCTGGCCGAACTCGCCGGCGAGGTCGTAGGCGTCGCTGGCGCGGGAGAAGCGCGGCTGGCTGGTGAACGAGTTGGCCGCTCCGCCCCAGACCATGGCGGCCCGCTGCTCGCGGCGCCGGTCCAGAGCCTCGGCCTCGACCGTCAGGCTCCCGAGCCCGATCGGCACGCGCGGGATCGGCACGCGTCCGACACCCTCCGCGAAGCTCAGGCCGAGCTGCGAGGCGACGGTCACGCCCGCCGAGCCCGCGATGGTCGCGCCGGCACCGAGCAGGTCCGTCGGATCGACGCGGGTGACCTGCGCCCGCACGGTCAGGTCGGCGTCACGGCTCGTGACGATGTCGTACTTCAGCGACAGGTCGTAGCACAGCGCCCGGTCGGCGGCGTTGGCGATGAGCCGCCGCTCGGCGGCCGTCAGCGGGGCGGCGCCGGACACGTCGGCGTGGAACGCCGTCGGGATGATGCGGACGGTGCGGGCCTTCGCCAGGGCCGGCCGGTCGACGTAGATCCGGGAGGCCGAGGCGACCTGATCGCTGGACTTCAGCCGGTCGTAGCGGGTCAGCGAGCCGCGATCGTTGAGCAGGACAGTGCCGCAGGCGGCGACCATCGAGAGAAGGGCGACGCCGGCGGCGATCCGCGCCACGGAGCGGACCTTGCTGGGGCTGGGCTGCATCGAAATCCTCGCGCGCCGGCGCCGGGCCGGCTGGAGCGGCCTCACGGACGCGTGATGGAAACTTAGCCATTGGCGCACCCGCAAAAAAGGTGGCTCCGCGCCGCGGCTCAACCTCTGTTGCACGATGGATACATTCGCGAAACACGAGGGTGCGAGGTGGCCGCGCTGCCGTGCAACCGCGGCGGCGCGACATGCGTCTGCTGTATGATGCCCGCGACCACCCAAAGACCGCTCTGGATCGTCCCCCTGACGGTCGCCACCGCGCTGTTCATGGAGAACACCGATTCCACGGTGATCGCCACGGCGCTCCCGAGCATCGCCGCGAGTCTCCACGAGGACCCGATCGCCCTCAAGCTGGCGCTGACCTCCTACTTGGTCAGCCTCGCGATCTTCATCCCGGTGAGCGGATGGATGGCCGATCGGTACGGGTCGCGGACCGTGTTCCGCGCGGCCCTCGTGGTGTTCATGGCCGGCTCGCTCGCCTGCGCGGCCGCGAACGGGCTCGCGTGGTTCGTCGCCGCGCGGTTCCTCCAGGGCATGGGGGGCGCCATGATGGTGCCGGTCGGGCGCCTCGTGGTGCTGCGCAGCGTGCCGAAATCGCAGCTCGTGACGGCCCTCGCCTACCTGACCTTCCCGGCGCTGGTCGGCCCGGTACTCGGTCCGCCGGTCGGCGGCCTGATCACCACGTGGTTCGACTGGCGCTGGATCTTCTTCATCAACCTGCCGATCGGCTGCGCCGGGATCGTGCTGGCGAGCCTCTACTTCGAGGACGTGCGCGAGCCTGAGCGACCGCCCCTCGATTTGCTCGGCTTCGCGCTGCTCGGGACCGGCCTCGCCGCCCTGATGCTCGGCCTCGCCTCCCTCGGCCGACACCTGCTGCCGGCGGAAGTCTCCTGGGGCTGCCTCGCCGCGGGCACGGTGCTCCTGCCGCTCTACTGGGCACATGCCCGGCGGGTGCCCTACCCGATCGTCCGCCTCGACCTCATGCGGCGGCCGACCTTCCGGGTCGCCGTGCTCGGCGGCAGCCTGTTCCGGATCGGCACCGGGGCGATCCCGTTCCTGCTGCCGCTGATGCTGCAGGTCGGCTTCGGGCTCGACGCCCTGCAGTCGGGCCTGATCACCTTCGCGGCCGCGGCCGGCGCGATGTTCGTGAAGACCCTGGGTCCGCGGATCCTGCGCCGCACCGGCTTCCGTGCCCTGATGGTCTGGAACGCCCTGCTGGCCTCGGCCTTCCTGGCGGTCAACGGGTTCTACACCACCCAGACGCCCCACTGGATCATGGTGATCCTGCTGTTCGTCGGCGGCTGCTCGCGCTCGATCCAGTTCACCTGCGTCAACGCCATCGCGTACGCCGATCTCGAATCGAAGGAGATGAGCGCGGCCACGAGCTTCGCCAGCGTCTGCCAGCAGCTGTCGCTCAGCCTCGGCGTCACGCTGGGCGCACTGGCGCTCGAGGGGAATGCCGGGTTCCACGGCCGGACGGAAATCCAGGCCTCGGATTTCGGGCCGGCCTTCTTCGCCGTCGCCGTGATCTCGGCGGCCTCGGCACTGGCCTTCCGCAACCTGTCGCCGGATGCCGGCGCGGAGATCTCCGGGCGGAAGATGGCTGCCGCGCCGCCCGCCCCGGTGACCGAGATGAGGCCGCGGCACGGCTGATCAGGCCGCGGCGCGGGCCGGCGGCCGGCCGGCAGCGCGCTTGCCGGCGCTCCGCGGCGCGCTACCCTTGCCGGAGGCCTTCGCGGAGGCGGGCTTCGCGCGCGGCGCCGCGGCGCGGGTTCCCGCGCGCCAGCCCTGCCAGCTCAGCGCGCCCGGACCGGTCAAGGCGTACATCAGGAAACCACCCGCGAGGCCGAGATCGGCCAGCATCAGCGTGCGCTCGGCGACCGCGGCGGGTCCCACATAGTACCAGAACGGATGGAGCACGAAGGCCGTCACGGCGGCGAAGAGTGCGAGCGCCAGCCCGGTGAGCCCCGGCAGGACGCCGAGGATGAGGGCGAGCGGTCCGAACACCTGCACCACCACGGCGGCGGTGGCGACGCCGTTGGGAAACGGCATTCCGGCCCCCGCGAGTGTCAGCGCGAACCCGGACACGTTGAGCGCCCGGGCGATCCCGGTCGGCAGGAGCGCGGCGGCCAGCAGCAGGCGCGCGACGAGGAGGGTTCCGTCCTGGGCGCGGGCGAGCATCGGCGTGTCCGGTCGGGTGGATCAGGACAGCAGTGTTGCAACTTTCCGCTGAAGACCCCGTTAAGGACGCCGCCTCAACCACCGCCTCAACCGCCGACCCCGCCGCGGAACAGCCGGCCGCGCTCGGTCCAGGCGACGACGAGGAGGGCCAGGGCGCCGAGGCTCGCGTAGCCGATCGCCACCGGGAGCACCGTCCCGTCGAAGGACTGACCGATCAGGAAACCGCAGAACGCGCCCAGGATCGTGGTGTAGAAGCCCAGGAACGACGAGGCCGTGCCGGCGATGGCGCCGAGGGGCTCCAGCGCGAGGGCGTTGAAGTTCGGCATCGCGAAGCTGATCAGGAACTGGTTCACCGCGAGGACCGAGAGGAACAGGGCCAGCGGCGGGTGGCCGTGATAGGCCAGCCCGACGCCGACCTGCGCGAGGCCGACGAGCGTGAAGGCGATGACGCCGCTGTGCGACATCGCCCGCATCCCGAGCCGCCGGACCACGCGGGCGTTGATCAGCGTCGCCGCGCCCATCGCGCCGGCCACGAGCCCGAAGGCCAGCGGGAAGAGCGGGCCGAGGTGGTACAGGCCAGTGTCGAAGACCTGCTGGGCCGAGCCGACGTAGCCCATGATGCATCCGGTCATCAGACCGAGCGCGGTGGCGTAGCCGACGGCGACGCGGGTCTTCAGCGTCAGGCGGATCGCCTCCCAGGTCGCGGCCGGCGAGAGCGGCCGGCGGTATTCCGGGTGCAGCGTCTCGGGCATCCGCAGGGTGAACCAGATCGTCAGCCAGAAGGCGAGGACCAGCATCGAGACGAAGACGTAGACCCAGGAGCCCAGCGCCAGCATCATGCCGCCGATCGCCGGCGCGATCATCGGGACGATCAGGAACACCATCATGGTGAGCGACATCACGCTCGCCATCTCGCGGCCCGCGAACCGGTCGCGCACGATCGCCACCGACAGCACCCGCCCGCCGGCGGCGCCGATGCCCTGGATGATCCGGGCGGCGAGCAGCCAGCCGAAGCTCGGCGCCACCATGGCGAGGAAGCAGCCGATCACGTAGACGGCGAGGCTCGCCAGCAGCACCGGCCTTCGCCCGAGGGCGTCGGAGACCGGCCCGTAGACGATCTGCGCGAAGCCGAAGCCGATCATGTAGACGTAGACGAGGAGCTGCAGCCGGTTGGGATCGGCCACCGCGAACCGCGCCTCGATGGCCGGGAAGGCGGGCAGCAGGTTGTCGATGGAGATCGCCGTCACCGCCATCATCAGGGCGATGATGGCGACGAACTCGGCGAAGCCCGGCCCCGACCAGGGCCGCGGGGCGCGGACGTCCTGGACCGGAGGCACGGGCCGAATCGCGATGGTCACGGCGGGCTCTCGGGGTGCGCGGAAACGGGCCGATCAGGGCTCGTCCTTCACGGCACAGTTGTGACAACCCTGCCCGCGCCGCGCAGTTCAGGCCGGCAGCGGGCGCAGGGCCGGCGCCTCGGGCTTGCGGCCCACGAAGGCGGCCATCAGGGCGGCGACGAGGCAGAGCAGGCCGGCCGCCACGAAGGCGCCGAGATAGGTGCCGCTCTCGGTCCGGACCATGCCGGCGAGCCACGCCGCGGACGCCGCGCCGATCTGGTGCGCGGCCGCGATCCAGCCGAACATCAGCGCGGCGTTCTCCTCGCCGAAGGACTTGCCCGCGAGCTGGACGGTGGGCGGCACCGTCGCGATCCAGTCGAGGCCGTAGAAGACCGCGAACAGCGACAGGCCGTAGAAGCTGTAGTCGAACGAGTAGGGCAGGAAGATCAGCGAGAGGCCGCGCAGGCCGTAGTACCAGGCCAGGAGCTTGCGCGAGTCGAACCGGTCGGTGAGCCAACCCGACGCCGTAGTGCCGATCAGGTCGCAGATCCCCATCAGCGCCAGCAGGCCGGCGGCCGTGACCTCGGCGATGCCGTGGTCGATGCAGGCCGGGATCAGGTGGGTGCCGATCAGGCCGTTGGTCGAGGCGCCGCAGATGAAGAACGTGCCGGCGAGCAGCCAGAAATCCCGGGAGCGCAGGCCGATGCGCAGGCCGCGGAGCGCCCGCATGGCCGGGTTCTCGGTCAGCACCGGCGTCGGCGTCACCGCGTCCTCGCCGTAGCGGGGAAGGCCGAGATCCGCCGGCCGGTCGCGCAGGAACAGGGCGGCCAGCGGGATCAGCGCCAGGGTCGCGGCGGCGACGACCAGCGAGACGGAGCGCCAGCCCTGCCCCACCGCGATCGAGGCCAGCATCGGCAGGAAGACCAGCTGACCCGTGGCGCTGCTCGCGGTCAGCAGGCCGAGCACGAGACCCCGGCGCTTGGCGAACCAGCGCCCGGCCACGGTGGCGCCCAGCACGTTGGCCACCATGCCGGACCCGGATCCGACGACGAGCCCCCAGAGCAGGACCATCTGCCAGGGCGCGGTCATCAGGCTCGTGGCGGCGGTGCCGATCGCCAGGATCAGGAGCGCGCCGCAGACCGAGCGCCGCAGGCCGAACCGCTCGATGATCGCCACCGCGAAGGGGCCGATCATCCCGTACAGGAAGATGTTGAGCGCGATGCCGACGCCGATCGTGGCCGCGGTCCAGCCGAATTCCCGCTCCCAGGGGACGATCAGCACGCTCGGCGTAGCGCGGACACCGGCCCCGACGAGCAGGACCAGGAAGGTCACCGCGACGACGATCCAGGCGTAGTGCAGGCGCGACCCGGGGCGCGTCTCTGTCAGGGCGGTCATGGATGGGCTCCGGAAGCGGGGCGGATCGGTCAGGCGGCGGAGATCAGGGACTCCGCCAGGGCGGAGACGGTCGCGGGATCGACCCGGGCGTTGATACGGCTCTGCGCCTCGCGCCAGTAGGGCGTCGCGGCCGCGAGGGCCTCGCGGCCCGACTTGGTCAGGGACACGCGGCGCTCGCGCGGATCCGCCGCGCCGGGCGTGACCGAGACGAAGCCGCGGCGCTTGAGCGGGTCGAGGTTGCGGCCCATCGTGGTCCGCTCCAGCGCCGCCTCGGCGGCGAGGCGGGAGACGGGGACTGGTCCGAGCCGGTCCAGCAGCCGCAGGATCGCGAACTGCGTCACGCGAAGCCCGGTCGGCTTCAGGGCGGCGTCGTAGCTCGCCGTCAGCGCCCGCGTGGCGCGACGCAGGGCGGAGCAGGTGCACGGCTCGGGCGACGGGGCGCTCATGGCATAGGTGTATATGCACGCATCGGGCGTTCGGCAAGCCGAAGCTGACGGTTCGCAGCGATCGACACCCGTTGGCCCGGAAACGGGCGGGCGCTGTCATCGACACGGCCGGTCACGCTGCTATCGCTTGGGCGAGTGACCCGGTTCGGGAGAAGCGCGATGACACTCGAGACCGCGACGGCGTTGTCCTCCTCGGAGCAGAAGACGGCCCGCACCGGGCTGATAGAGGCGGCTGCCGACATCGTCACCGAGCAGGGCGGACCCGGCGGCTTCGTCCGCGACCTGTTCGGCCGCGTGACACCGGAGGATCTCGCTCCCTACGACCCCTCAGTCCTGGCGGACCTCGCCGCCCGCGCCCGCGCCTTCCTGTCCGAGCCCCGCAGGCCGGGCGACCCGGCGCGGATGCGCCTGAGCGACAGCCAGCTGGTGCGCGACGGCCGTGCGCGCGAGACGACGGTCCTGGAGGTGATCAACGACAACCGTCCGTTCCTGCTGGACTCGACCCTGGCCGAACTGACCGAGCAGGGCCTCGCCCCGCAGCTCGTGGCGCACCCGATCCTCGGGGTGGAGCGGGACGGCACGGGTGGGCTCATCCGGGTGGTCGGGGAGACGACCGCGGACGCGCAGGGCAGTCTCGCGCGCGAGAGCTTCATCCACATCCACCTCGACCCCGTGGCAGACGAGACCGGCGAGCGGCTCCTGAACGCCCTCGCGACGGTCTACCGGGATGTCGCCCTGGCGAGCGACGACCACGACGCCATGCTGGCGCGCCTCACCGACCTCGCCGCCAATCTCGGGCGCGGGCCGACCCCGATGCCGGAACCGGAGACCGAGGAGGCGCGCGCCTTCCTCGAATGGCTGATCGACGGCCAGTTCCTCATCCTCGGCATGCAGGAGCACGGCATCGCCGGCGACGCCCACCCGCTGGTCGAGGGCTCGAGCCTCGGCGTGCTCCGCGATCCGGGCGCCACGCCCCTGCGCCGCGGCCGGACGCCGGTGGACTACACGCCGGAGATCCTCGCCTTCCTGGAAGAGCCGCAGCCGCTGATCATCACCAAGGCCAGCGTGAAGTCCCGGGTCCACCGCTCGGCCTACCTGGACTATGTCGGCGTCAAGCTGTTCTCCGGCCTCGGCAAGCTGTCGGGCGAGGTGCGGATCGTCGGCCTGTTCACCGCCTCCGCCTACACGAGCCCGGCCCGCGAGGTCCCGGTCCTGCGCCGGAAGGTGGAGGCCGTCGTCCAGCGCGCCGGCCTCGACCCGACGAGCCATGCCGGCCGCAGCCTCCTCGCCGTTCTGGAGAGCTACCCGCGGGACGAGCTCTTCCAGATCGACGGCGAGCGGCTCTACCGGTTCACCCTGGCCATCGCCGCCCTGGCCGACCGCCCGCGGGTCCGCGTGCTGTCCCGGCCCGACCGGTTCGGCCGCTTCGTGTCGCTGCTCGTCTACGTCCCGAAGGACCGCTACGATTCCGCGATCCGCGGCCGGATCGGCAGCTACCTCGCCGAGACCTACGGCGGGCGGCTCAGCGCGTCCTACCCCGACTACCCGGAAGGCTCGCTCGCCCGGATCCACTACATCATCGGCCTGCCCGATCAGGGCAGCCCCGAGCACGATCCCGCCTCCCTGGAGGCCGGGATCGTCGCGCTGGTCCGGACCTGGGGCGACGCGCTGCGGGCGGCGCTGGCCGAATCCCAGGGCGGCGATCGCGCGCGGCAGCTCGCCGCCCGCTACGGCGACGCGTTCTCGGCCGCCTATCGGGACAATTTTCAGCCTGAGGTCGCCGTCGCGGACGTGACGATCCTCGACAGCCTGGGCGAGACGCAGCCGCGGGCCGTCCATCTCGATCGGCGGCCCAGCGACCCCGCCGCGCAGGTCCGCCTGAAGGCGTTCTCGCGCGGCACGGCGATCGCGCTGTCCGACCGGGTCCCGGCGCTCGAGAATCTCGGCTTCCGCGTCATCAACGAGCGCACGTACCAGATCGCGCCGTCCGGGACGGACGAGGCCGCGCGGGTCTGGCTGCACGACATGCTGATCGAGCGCGCCACCGGCGCCCCGATCGACCTCGCGGCGCTGGAACGCCCGCTGGAGTCCGCGATGCTCGCGATCGCGGACGGCATCGCCGAGTCCGACGGGTACAACCGGCTCGTGCTGGAGGCCGCTCTGCCCTGGCGGGAGGCGGCCCTGCTCCGGGCCCTCGGTCGCTACCTGCGCCAGCTGCGCATCCGCTACGGGCAGGACTACCTCGCGGGCACGCTGAGCCGCCACGCCGGGATCGCGCGCGCGATCGTGGCGCTGTTCCGCGCCCGCTTCGATCCGGCCCTCACCGGTGACCGGACCGCGCAGGAGGCCGAGGTACGCGCCGAGATCGAGACGGCGCTCGCCGAGGTCACGAGCCTCGACGACGACCGGATCCTCCGCCGGTTCGTCAACCTCGTCGAGGCGGCGGTGCGGACGAACTTCTACCAGACCGGCGCCGACGGGCAGCCGCGGGAGACGATCAGCTTCAAGTTCGCCTGCGCGAAGGTGACGGCGATGCCGCTGCCTCGGCCGTTCTTCGAGATCTTCGTCTACTCGCCGCGGGTGGAGGGCGTGCACCTGCGCTTCGGCTACGTGGCCCGCGGCGGCCTGCGCTGGTCCGACCGGCCGGAGGATTTCCGCACCGAGATCCTCGGCCTCGTGAAGGCCCAGCAGGTGAAGAACGCCGTGATCGTGCCGGTGGGCGCCAAGGGCGGCTTCTTCCCGAAGCGGCTGCCGCCGGCCTCCGACCGCGCCGCCTGGATGCAGGAGGGGACCGAGAGCTACCGGATCTTCATCCGGACGCTGCTCGAACTGACCGACAACATCGTCGACAACGCCATCGTGCCGCCGCCCGACACGGTGCGGCACGATCCCGACGACGCCTATTTGGTGGTCGCCGCCGACAAGGGCACCGCCACCTTCTCGGACATCGCCAACGCCCTCTCGCTGGAGAAGGGCCACTGGCTCGGCGACGCCTTCGCGTCCGGCGGCAGCCAGGGCTACGACCACAAGGGCATGGGCATCACCGCCCGCGGGGCCTGGGAGGCGGTGCGCCGGCATTTCCGCGAGATCGACGTGGACGTGCAGACCGACCCGATCACCACGGTCGGCGTCGGCGACATGTCGGGCGACGTCTTCGGCAACGGCATGCTCCTCTCCGAGAGCATCCGCCTGATCGCGGCCTTCGACCACCGCGACATCTTCCTCGATCCGAACCCGGACGCCGCAGCGAGCTTCGCTGAGCGGCGGCGTCTGTTCGATCTGGGGCGGTCCTCCTGGGCGGATTACGACAAGAGCCTGATCTCGGAGGGCGGCGGCGTGTTCCCGCGCAGCTTGAAGACCGTGCCGCTCTCGGAGGCGATCCGGTCGGCGCTGGGATTCGACCGGTCCGAGGCGACGCCAACCGAGCTGATGCAGGCGATCCTGAAGGCGCCCGCTGACCTGCTCTGGTTCGGCGGCATCGGCACCTATGTCAGGGCCACCACCGAGACCGACGAGGATGCGGGCGACCGCGCCAACGACGCCCTGCGCATCACCGGGCCTGAGCTGCGCGCGAAAGTCGTCGGCGAGGGCGCCAATCTCGGCCTGACCCAGCGCGGGCGCATCGAGGCGGCGCGCGCGGGTGTCCGCCTCAACACCGACGCGATCGACAACTCGGCGGGCGTGAACACCTCGGACGTCGAGGTGAATATCAAGATCGCCCTCATGACGCCGGAGCGCGACGGCAGGCTCAGCTACGAGGCGCGCAACGCCCTGCTCGCCGACATGACCGACGAGGTCGGGCGCCTCGTGCTGCGCAACAACGAACTGCAGACGCTCGCCCTGTCCCTCGCCCAGCGCGGCGGGCTGGGGGAGACCGGTTTCGCGATGCGGACGATGCAGGCGCTGGAGGCGGAGGGCCGGCTCGACCGGGCGGTGGAGTTCCTGCCGGACGACGGCACGCTCGCCGAACGCATACGGCGGAACGAGGGACTGACGCGGCCGGAATACGCCGTGCTGCTCGCCTACGCGAAGCTGTCGCTGCACGACGCGATCCTCGAGAGCGCCGTGCCGAACGACCCGTACTTCGACCGGGAGCTGCAGCGCTATTTCCCGAAGGCCCTGCGCGAGCGCTTCCCGGACGCCGTCAAGGCACACCGGCTGCGCCGCGAGATCATCGCCACGGCGCTCGCCAACATCATCGTCAATCGCGGCGGGCCGTCTCTGGTGACCCGCCTCGTCGACGGCACCGGCGCGGACGCCGCGGTCATCGCCAAGGCCTACGCGGTGACCCGCGACGCCTTCGGCCTGATGGAGCTGAACCTCGCCATCGACGGCCTCGCCGGTCGGATTCCCGGCCAGGGCCAGCTCGACCTCTACGCGGAGGTGCAGGATCTGCTGACGAACCGGATCGTGTGGTTCATCCGCAACCTCGACCTGGGCGGCGGCCTCGCCCCGGTGGTCGCCCGCTACCGGGACGGCATCGCCGCCGTGGAGGCCGCCCTGCCCAACGTGCTCGGCGACGAGGCGCTGGCGACGATCGGCGCCCGCGCGGCGGAGCTGACCGGGCACGGCATGGCCGCGGCCCAGGCGCGGCGCCTCGCCTCGCTCAGCGCGCTGGTCTCCGCCCCCGACATCGTCCGGGTCGCGGAGGCCAGTGGGCGCCCAGTCGAGGAGGTCGCGGCCACGCATTTCGCCCTGGAGCACGCCTTCCGGCTGGACGATCTCGCCGCCGCGGCGCGGACCGTCCCGGTGGCCGACACGTTCGACCGCGTGGCATTGGAGCGCGCGGGCGCCGGCATCGCCGCCGCGCACCGCAAGCTGACGGCCGAGGTGGTGGCGGATCTCGGCGCCGGGCCGGAGGCGGTGGAAGCCTGGATCCGGGCGCGCGGCACCTCGCTCGCCCGGATCCGCGAGGCCGTGGACGCGATCAGCGCCTCCGGCCTCACGGTCTCCAAGGCGATGGTGGCGGCGAGCCTGCTCGGCGACCTCGTCCGGGCCGACTGACCGATCAGGCCCCGGGTGCGGATGCCGGCATGACGCTCCGGCGTCCGCGGCCGACCGCGGTGAGCACCAGTCCGAGCCCGGCGAGCGACACCGCGGCGGCGATCAGCGGCAGCTGGCCGTAGCCGGCCCCGAGGGTCAGCGCCGTGCCGCCGATCCAGGCGCCGGTGGCGTTGCCGAGGTTGAACGCGCCTTGGTTCAGCGTGGAGGCGAGGTTCGGCGCGTTGCTCGCCGCCTCCACGACCCAGATCTGAAGGGGCGAGACCAGGGCGAAGACCAGGCCCGACCAGAGCACCACGACCGCCACCGTGAGCGCCGGATGGTGCGCGACCGCGGCGAGCACCAGAAGGGCCGCCACGATGCCCAGGAAGCTGCCGACGATGGTGGCCATCGGGCCCCGGTCGGCCAGATGCCCCCCGAGGAGATTGCCGACGGTGAGGCCCGTGCCGGCGGCGAACAGCACGCCGGTCACGCCCTGCGGCGTGAAGCCGGTCACGCCGGTCAGGAACGGCGTGATGTAGGTGAACACCGTGAAGAAGCTCACCGAGGACAGGGTCGAGATCAGCATCGGCCGCAGCACCGGCCAGCGCCCGAGCGCGCGGAACTCGCTGACGAGCCGGCCGCGGGTCCCCGGAAGCCCGTCCGGCACGCAGAGCTGGATCGCGAGCCCGGCCGCCAGCCCGATCACGACCACCGCCCAGAAGGTCGAGCGCCAGCCCGCCTCCTGCCCGAGGGCGGTGCCCAGCGGCACGCCGAGCACGTTGGCGAGGGTGAGGCCCGCGAACATCAGCGAGACCGCCTGCGTGCGCTTCTCCCGCGGCACGAGATCCCGCGCCACAACGGCGCCGATGCCGAAGAACGCGCCGTGCGCGAAGGCCGTCAGGATCCGCGCGGCCATGAGCAGGGCGTAGCTCGGCGCCAGCGCGCAACCGAGATTGCCGGCCAGGAACACCGCCATCAGCGCCAGCAGTGCGGTCTTGCGCGGCAGGCCCGCGGTCGCGATCGCCACGATCGGCGCGCCCACGACCACGCCCATGGCGTAGCCCGAGACGAGGTAGCCGGCCTGGGGAATGGTGACGCCGAAGCTCTGCGCCACCTCCGGGAGCAGGCCCATGATGACGAATTCGGTCGTGCCGATCCCGAACGAGGCGACGGCGAGGGCGAGGATCGGCAGGGGCGGCACGGGGACGTCCTTCGGCGCGGGCTGGGCTCGATGGTGCAGAGCAGCATCGCAGCGCGGTCGCCGATGGATAGCGTCGGGGGCGCGGCGCACAGTTGCGCGGCGCGCAAGGGCCGCGTCGCGGATACGACGCGGCTTAGCCCCCGCTCGGACCTCTTATTCAGCCGGTACCTTCTTCCGCCTCCGCGACTTCGCGGCCGGCGCAGAAGGCGCCTCGATGGCGGCCGCGGCCCCGCCGCGGGTCTTCCGGCGCTGCTGTCCGAGCCCGAGGGCGCGTGCCAGCTCCGATCGCTGCGCCGAATAGCTCGCCGCGGTCATCGGATAGTCCCGCGGCAGACCCCACTTCTCCCGGTAGGCCTCGGGCGTCAGGCCGCGCAGCGTCAGGTGACGCCGGAGGGTCTTGTACGGTTTCCCGTCCTCGAAGCTGACGATGTGATCATTCGTGACCGACTTGCGGATCTGCGACGGACTGAGCTTCTCGACGCTCGAGTTCGCGGCGCGACCTTGAGTTGTCAAACCGTTCAGCGCCGCGTGGATACCGCCGATCAATCCGGGAAGTTCGGACACCGGTACGGAGTTGTTCGACACGTAAGCGGCGACGATATCGACCGCGAGCCCGATCGCCGGGCTGTGCTCACTGCCTGCGTTCTCACTCACGGCAAACCTCAGGAGTTACATTCATTCGGGCCGATCAATTCCTCTCGGAGTCGATCGAAGTCTGCACCTATGTAGCATAGTGCACCAAATAGCTCAAACGTATTCGTGATCGACAGGTGAGATCGGATCGATGGGCCGCTAACCTTCCGTCCCACCGCCGTTGACGGGGCATTAACCACGTCGCCGCTAGGGTTCGTTAACCATACCGGCACTGTTCCGGGGTGGTGTGACCTGTAATCTCCGCACTCTGGTGCCGGGGACTTTGGCGGAGACCGGGATCAGGTGCGGACGGCGGCTGACCGGTGGGAACGGCGGAGGATGCGGCTCGCCGCCGCGGCACTCGGCGTCACGCTCGCGGCACCGGCGGCAGCCCAGCGGTTCGACGCGACCAGCCCGGTCACCGGCCAGCCCGACAATCCCGGCATCGGCCAGGACACGGCCCCGAACGGCCTGCCGACACTCAAGCGGACCATTCCGGACGGCCTGAGCCGCGACCAGAATCGCGGGGCGCTCGGCGGCGACGCGGCGGGCGGCGAGCAGACCGGCGGTGACAGCCTCCGGTCGCCGCTCTCGCCCTCCGCGCAGACGCAGATCCCGGGTCAGCCCGGCGTGTCCCAACTCAGCACCCGCGTCACCACGGGGGGACGGCGCACCGGCGGATCCTCGACGGCACCGGCCAATCTCGCGCCGTCGACCCTCCTGCGCACGCGCGCCGCTCCGCCGCGGCGGATCGGTTCGGCGACGCGGCGGGTCACTCAGGACGTCACGCAGATCCCGCCGCCGGCGCTGCGGCTGACGCCGGTGGTCCAGCAGGCGGTGGTCGGAGTCCCGAACCCGCAGGTCGTGACGCCGATCCGTCCGATCCTCCCGTTCCAGTCGATCGCGCCGGCGCTCGGCCTCCTGACCCCGGGCTTCATCCTCGGCACCGACCTGGCGCGCGCGATCCCCACCGATCCGGCCTACGCGCCGATCGGCTATCAGGTCGGGACCTTCACGGTCCTGCCCGCCTTCGCCCAGAGCGTCGGCTACGATTCGAACCCGGACCAGACCACCCGCCAGATCGCCAAGGGCTCGGTCGCGCTGCGCACCGACACCACGGTCGACTTCCGGAGCAACTGGTCCTCCAGCTCGCTGCAGGGCTCGCTCCGGGGTTCGTACCTCGAGACCCCGCAGAACGAGGCCGCGAGCCGCCCCGCGGCAGACGGCGTGGTCCGGCTGCGCATCGACGCCAACCGGGACCTGCGCATCGACGCGGAGGGGCGGTTCCTGGTGGACACACAGCGCACATCGAGCGCCAACCTCCAGGCGGCCACCGCCACGACGCGGCCGCTCCTGGCCGTCTACGGCGGTTCGCTCGGGGCGACGGAGACGTTCAACCGGCTGTCGGTTACCCTGCGCGGGTCCGTCGACCGCTCCGAGTTCGACAATGCGCGTTTGGCGGACGGGACCATCGTCAATCAGTCCGACCGCAACCTGAACCAGTACAGCCTGCAGTTGCGCACGGCCTACGAGATCAATCCGGATTTTAGCCCGTTCATCGACCTGCTCGGCGACACGCGCGTCTACGACCGGCGCATCGACGCGACGGGCGTCCGGCGCGACTCGGACGGCATCGCGGTCGCCTTCGGGACGAGCATCGGCCTCGCTCGCTCGGTGACGGGCGAGATCTCGGCCGGAATCCAGCATCGGACCTACGTCGATCCGAGCCTGCGCGACATCAACGCGCCGCTGCTCAACGCGGCCCTGGTCTGGGCGGCGAGCCCGCTCACGACCGTCCGTCTCACCGCCGCGACCGGCGTCACCGAGACGACGATCCCGGGCTCCAGCGGCGTGCTCACCGAGGTCGCAACGCTCGAGGTGCAGCACGACCTGCTGCGCAACCTCTCGATCGTCCTGGGCGGATCGTATCTCCGGAACGATTACCAGAGCAGCAGCATCCGCGAGAACGGGTTCTCGGCGACCGCGCGGCTCGACTACCACTTCACCCGCTGGCTAACCCTGCGCGGCACGTACATCTATCAGAAGTTCGACAGCACGGTCGCCGGATCCAGCTTCCGGGAGAACACCTTCCTGCTCGGCCTGCGCGTGAATCCCTGACGCGGTCTCAGAACCGCTCCGTCCAGGGACGTAGTTCCAGTTCGGATGTCCAGGCGCTCCGATCCTGGCGCAGGAGGTCGCGATAGGCCCTGGCGATGGCGTCGGGATCGAGATGGCTGTCGGGGGCCTCCGGAGGCTCGCCGCCGCGGGCCGGATTGCGGATGGCGCCGTCGATCACGATGTGGGCGACGTGGATCCCCTGGGGCTGCAGTTCACGGGCGAGGCTCTGACCCAATCCCCGCAGCGCGAACTTCCCCATGGCGAACGGGGCCGATCCCGCGAAGCCCTTCACGCTCGCCGAGGCGCCGGTGAGCAGGATCGCGCCGTGGCGGTGCGGCAGCATGCGCCGCGCCGCGGCCTGCGCCACGAGGAAACCGCCATACGCGGACACCATCAGCGCCTGGGCGACCGCGTCCGGGTCGAGATCGGCGACCGGGCCGCGGAGACGACCGCTCGCGTTGTAGACGACGACGTCCGGCGGGCCGCCGAGCGCGGGCTCCAGGCGGGCGAACAGGGCCTCGACCTCCGCGGGCCGGCTGGCGTCGCAGGCATGAACCGCCGCCCCCGTCTCGGTTGCCAGTGCGGCAAGCTTGTCGACGTTCCGGGCGGCGAGGCCGATCGTCATGCCGTCGGCCGCGAGCAGGCGCGCGAGCGACGCGCTGAGGCCGGAGCCCGCACCGACGATCAGGGCTCTGGAATAGGTCGGGATCATCCTCTCCTCCTCTGCTGGCCCGCCTAGGGCCGATGGGACCTGTCCGCCCGCCTCGCCTCAGTCGCGGCGCTGCGCGAAGAACGCCCGGAGCAGATCGGCCGCCTCGCGCTCGCGGAAGCCGCCGTAGACCTCCGGCGCGTGGTGGCAGGTCGGCTGATCGAAGACGCGCGGCCCGTGCTCGACCCCACCCCCCTTCGGGTCGGCCGCGCCGTAGTAGAGCCGCCGGATGCGCGCGAAGGATATCGCGCCCGCGCACATCGGGCACGGCTCCAGGGTGACGTAGAGATCGCAGCCGACGAGGCGCTCGGTGCCGAGGGCCACGCACGCCGCGCGGATCGCCAGGATCTCCGCGTGCGCCGTCGGGTCGTGCAATGCGCGCGGCCGATTATGCGCCACCGCCAGGATGACTCCGTCCCGGACCACCGCGGCGCCGACCGGGACCTCCCCGGCAGCGGCCGCGGCGCGGGCGGCCGCGAAAGCGTGATCGAGCGCGGTCAGGGATCCGGACGTTTCCGCCCGCGCCGGATGGATCGGATCGGCAGCCAAGCTGTTCTCATCCCACTGACGCGACGGGCCCGGGGCGACGGGCTGGCCTGACCCAAGTCAATGTTAAGACCTGGAACATTCCGCCGACCGTGACCGTTTCAGGAACCAGTGCGGCGCCGCCGCAGATCGAGCAAGAGGACAACGCCATGAGCAGCACCACCGACAAGATCAAGGGCGTCGCCAACGAGGCCGTCGGCAAGGCCAAGCAGGGCATCGGCGACGTGACCGGCAACGACAAGCTCAAGGCCGAAGGTGCCGCCCAGGAGATCAAGGGCAAGGCCCAGGGCACCGTCGGCGACGCCAAGAGCGCGGTGAAGTCCGCCACCGACAAGCTCTGATCGTCGAGCGCGACCGGAACGGAACCCGCCTCGGGCGGGTTCCAGAATTGAACCGACCCGAATAACGCGAGGATGCCATGATCGGCTGGGCTGTCACGTTTCTCGTCGTCGCTCTCGTGGCGGCGCTCCTCGGTTTCGGCGGCATCGCCGGCACGGCGATGGAGGCGGCCAAGATCGTCTTCTTCGTGGCGATCGCGCTCTTCCTGATCTCCGCCGTGTTCGGCGTGATGCGCGGGCGCTCGCCGAGACTCTGACGAACACGGGTCTTCGACCCGCCATCAAAGTCTTCGAGGCGGTCCCGACGGGCCGCCTCTTCGCGTTGGGGCGGCCCGCACCGGTGCACAACCCGTCTCGCCTGTCGGAACGGGCTCTGATAAGCGGCAGGCATGAGCGACTTGCCGAACGACGATAAGCCGGAAGGGACCGCCCGTCCGGCCCCCGAGTCAGCGCGCACCGAGAGCTGGGCACCGCCCACCGATGCGGGCCGTGCCGATGCCGACAACGATCGGCCCGCCAGATCTGCCGCGAAGAAGACGGCGCGGAAGGCCAAGCCGCAGCCCGCCCCCCAGGCGGAGCCTCTGTCAGAGCCGTTGCCGGAGCCCGATTCCGAAGCGGCCGCGAACGCCGAAGCCCTGATCGAGACGCCGCCCGGCGAGCGCATCGCGAAGGCGATGGCGCGGGCCGGCGTCGCCTCGCGGCGCGACGCCGAGACGATGATCCTGGCCGGACGCGTCAGCGTCAACGGCGAGACGCTGACGTCCCCGGCCCGCAATGTCACCGAGAACGACCGGATCCTGATCGACGGCGAGCCGATGCCGTCGCGGGAACGCAGCCGCCTGTGGATCTTCCACAAGCCGCGGGGTGTGGTGACGACCGCCCGGGACCCGGAGGGCCGCCAGACGGTGTTCGACGTGCTCCCGGAGGATCTTCCCCGGGTCGTGGCGGTCGGACGGCTCGACATCAACACCGAGGGGCTGCTGCTGCTCACCAATGACGGCGGGCTCGCCAAGGTGATCGCGCATCCCGACACGGGCTGGCTGCGCCGCTACCGAGTTCGCGCCCACGGCGACACCGATCAGGCGCAACTCGACCGGCTGTCCAAGGGCGTCACCATCGACGGGATGGAGTACGGCCCCGTTGAGGCGACCCTCGACCGCGTGCAGGGCGACAACGTCTGGCTGACGCTCGGCCTGCGCGAGGGCAAGAATCGCGAGGTCAAGCGCATCCTCGAGCATCTCGGACTGTCGGTGAACCGGCTGATCCGGCTCTCCTTCGGACCGTTCCAGCTCGGCGACCTGGAGGTCGGCCTGGTCGAGGAGGTGCGGACCCGCGTCCTCAAGGATCAGCTCGGCAAGAGCCTCGCCGAGCAGGCCGGCGTGGATTTCGACAGTCCGGTCCGCGAGCCGATCTCGCCGTTCGGGGCCGGCCGCCCGGCGGATCGGGACGCCCAATCGGCGCAGCCGGCGCCGGCCCGGCGCAACGCCGCGCGTCCCGCGCCTGCGCCGCGCGTCTCGACCGGGGGCACCGGTCCCGGACCGCGCAACTCCGCGTGGCGCGACGAGGACGCGGCCAAGCCGCGGGGGACGCGCATTCCCCGGCGCGGCGCGGATCCCCGGGCCGCGCAGGCGGCCGCGGCGGAACGCGGCCGCGAGCGCGTCGGCTCGATCCGGGCCGGCGACCGCCGGGTCGTCGTCGAGCGCCTGTCCGCCACGCCGGCGGAGCCCAAGCCCGTCGCCAAGCCGAAGCGCCGCTTCGCCGACCGGGGGATGCCGGAGCGGCAGGAGCGCCCCGCCAATCGGCGCGATGAGCGCCGCGGCGATGAGCGCCCGCGCCGCGAAAGCGCGCGGAGCGAGGCTCCGCGGGACGAGCGGCGATTCGAGGAGCGCGGGGGCAAGCCCGCGGGCCGGCGCGACCGACCGTTCGACGCCGGGCCGGCGGAGGGCGCGTCGCGGAAGCCGGGCGGCTTCCGCGGCCAGAAGCCCGCTGCCGCCGGGCGCAAGCCCGCGTTCGGGGGCCCGAAGACCGGGGGTGCGCGTCCCGGCGGCAGCCGCCCCGGTGGCAAGCCCGGGGGGTTCGCCGGCAAGGGGGGGGGCCA
>NZ_JBKFBI010000120.1:0-19075 GCF_053346095.1 Methylobacterium sp. A52T
GCGACGTCCCGCGCGCCGGGCTAACCGGGCCCGGCGGCCCCCGCCGGCCCGCCGGCGCAGGAGATCCGGAACGCGGTCGGGAACGGCGTGCCCCCGTCCTCGACCGCGCCCTCGGCCCGCACGGCGTCGCGCAGGAGGATGCGGCGAACGATCTCCGGGACCATCGCGCCCGCCACGTAGCGGCCGAGGCACTCGTGATGGCCCCGGCCGAAATGGAGATAGGTCTGCTCCGGGCGGGCCGGGTCGAAGCGGTCCGGGTCGGGCACGCCGGTCGCGTCGAACATCGCCGACAGGCTGAGGGGCAGGACGACCCGGCCCTTCGCGATCCGGCTCTCGGCCGGGCTGCCCCGGCCGAGCACGTGGTCGGTCTCCGCCTGGCGGAACATGAAGGCGACGATCGGCGCGAAGCGCAGCGCCTCCCACACGTAGCCGTCGAAGGCGGCGGGTCCGGTCCGGGCGGCCGCGCGGGCCGCCGCGAGGACCTGCGGCCGGCCGAGGAGCTCCGCGAGGGCGTGCACAACCGCCTCCGACGTGGTCTCGATGGCCCCGATCAGCAGGCCGCCGACGTTGATGACGACGCGGTCCATGCCGAAGCCGGTCGCCGCCGGCAGGTGCAGCCGGAGCAGCCGGGTGAGGACGTCGTCGGGCAGGTCGGCGCCGGCCTCGATCGCCGCGACGCGCGCCGGGATGATCCTGGCGAAGGCCGCCCGCATCTCCTGGCGCGCCAGATCCGCCGCCGCGTGGATCGCGTCGGCGTCCGGGCGCTCGTCGAAGGGGAGGTTGTTGAACTGGTCGAACTGGTTCGCGTACGACCAGCGCAGCAGGTCGGCATCGGGCGCCGCGAACCCGAAGAAGCGCTGCACGATCCGCAGCGGGACGCGGCGCGAGACCGACGCCACGACGTCGATGGATCCGCGGCCCGGGTCGAGGGCCTGGTCGAGGGCTTGGTTGAGACCCTGGTCGAGGGCCGCGTCGGTCTCGGCGCCCGCCAGATCGCGGATCGCCGGGAGGTCGCGCCAGGACAGCACGGCGCGCATGACCGCCTTGTCGCGGTAATTCACCTCGGTGCCGTCGAGCGCCAGCATGAACTCGCCCATCTTGGGCTTGTAGAGCGCGACGGAGAAGACCTGCGGCAGGGACAGGATCTCCTCGACCTCGGCGCGGCCGGCGACGAGGATGGCCGCGCCGCAATCCAGGGCGGTGCGCCGCGCGCGCAGCTGCGCGAAGAAGGGCCGGGGCGCGCGGGCGATCCAGTCCCGGGCGCGCTGCCAGCGCTCCGCCACCGGCAGGGCCTCCAGGAAGGCGAGGCAGGGCGTCTCGGGAGCGGCGGCGCGCATGCACGACCTCCTGTGGCGTTCGCGGAGCGGCGCGGGCCGTCCGGCCCGACGCCCGGTGGTCAGTTGAGCGAGACGTCCAGCCCCTCGCGCAGGCGCGCCACGAGCTCGCCCTGCCGGTGCGTCTCGGTCTTGGCGAACAGGGCGCGCAGCTGGGTGCGGGCGGTGGAGATCGCGATGCCGCGGTCCTGGGCGTGGTCGTCGAGGGACCGTCCCGAAGCGACCGCGTTGGCGAGGATCGACTCGGCGACGGTCAGCCCGAACAGCTTCTGCAGCCGCGCGGCGTTGCTCCCCTGGACCTTCGGGGTCCCGGTCCGGATCACGATCGCCAGCTCGGCCCGCACCTTCGACCCGGTGCCGGCCGGACGCTTCGACAGCGGGTGCAGCGACACCCGGTAGGGCATGCCGCTCTCGCCGCAGGTCACGGTGATGTGGTCGGCCTGCGTGATCGCGACGTCGCCGCTCGCGGCCGCGAGCGCCTCGCCGGCCGCGCGGGCGATCCGCCGCCCGGTCTGGCTGTCCTTGAGGACGAGGCTGCCCTTCACGAAGGACAGGCCGGTCCGGGACCGCGCCAGCGCCTCGGCGGCGCGGTTGGCGTGCGCGACGCGCAGGTCGGAATCCGTGAGGATCACGGCGGCGTCGAGCAGGTCCAGGGCGGAGGCGAGATCGGACGTGCGCTCGGAGGCCTGCCGCATCAGCGCGTACAGCTCGAAGGCCCGGCGCAGGTGCGGGACGAGCATCGCCAGGCGCCGGACCTCGTCGGACCGGAAGGGGCCGCCCTCCTCGCCCCGCATCGCCGCGAGCGTCGCCATGACGTCGGCTTCCTTGGCGAAGTAGGTGACGAGGCTGTGCTCGATCTCGAAGGGCTGGACGACCTCCTTGAACAGGGCCGACTCGCGGAACTGCACCGCGTCGACCCCCTCCTCGGCGCGGATGACCTTGCCCTGGTTCGACAGGATGTAGGGGAGGCGCGGATCCTCGGTGGCGTGCCGGTAGAGGAACTCGCGGTACCGCGACCGCTCGAAGCCGGACACCGCCCAGAGCGGCTTGCGGCTCCCGTCGAGGCTGAACACGGCGAGCTGGCCGACCCGGCCGCCGACGAAATCGGTCAGATCCTCCAGGAGCGCCGACCACTCCTCCGGCTGGCCGACGCGGTCGTAGATCGACCCCACCAGAACCGAATACGCCTCGAGATCCTGCATGGCCACGCTCCGCGCTGAGTGCGAGTCTTGAGTGTCGTCAGATCTCCAGCCGTCCGGTCGGGTCGACAGGTGCTGAAATCGGTTGTTCCATTACGGATGCAATCGAACAGCAAATCAATACTGATAAGATGGAAATCGAAACCGCGGAGCGCGCCTACAGGGTTCGCAGATACTCCAGGAGCTGCCGGCGCTGCGCCTCGTCGAGCTGCTCGGTCCCGTAGGCCGGCCCCTCGTGGCCGGTATTGGCATTGCCCGGCAGCGCGGTGTCGAACAGGAACGGCCCGACGTCGGACCGGAACCCGATCCGGTCCTCGTCCAGCTCCCGGCTGCCGACCCGGAACGTCCTGGATCGCCGGCCCGAGGGCAGCAGGAGTTCGTACAGGTTCGGCACCGAGCCGTTGTGCAGGTACGGGCCCGTCGCCCAGATGCCGTTGAGGGGCCGCGCCTTGTAGACCATGAGGTCGCGGTCTCTCCGCGCCCCGACGAACGCGGCGACGAGGCCCTTGCCGCCGGCGGTCGAGACGTCGTCGAGCATCGCGTTGCGGGCCTCGAGGGCGGCGGCGCCGCGCTTGAGCAGCCGGTCGAGGATGACGGTCTGGTCCGCCCCGACGCCCGCCGGGTCCGGCCCGCGGTCGAGGGGCGCCAGGATCGCGCCGGCGACGAGCGTGGCCACGAGTTCGAGGCTGCTCGTCTCGGCGGCCAGCGGCGGCGTCGTCGCCAGGAACGGCATCCGGATCCCTTCGAGGATCCCGGTCCGCGCGCGCCGGGACACGGCGTTCGTCGCCATCTTCGGGTCGGTCCCGATCTCCGCCAGCGGCGTCAGGGTCACCGTCAGCGTGCGGTTCGCGCCGGTCGGGGCGATCGCGTGGCAGGACAGGCAGTACCGGTCGTAGTGGACCTTGCCGGCCGCGGCGTCCCGGGCCTGCGCCTCGGTGCGCGGCGCGATCCGGTCGGGCCAGGCCGGCGCCGTGAGGGCGCCCAGCTGGTTCTCGATCCGAAGGAGGTTGACCCGGTCCGCCGAGGTCTCGAACCAGAGCGGCGGCAGGGTCGGTTCCCGGATGTCGGTGCGGGCGAAGACCCCCAGCACCTCGCCGACGTTCCGGCCCAGGCGCTCGACGGCGAGCCCGTTCGCGGCGGAGCCGTTCCACTGCACCCGGTCGTGCCACGACGTATCCCACAGGAACGGGTAGCTGACGGGCGCGTCGGGCGGGGCGATGTTGTGCGGGTCGCGCAGATCGATGCCCGTCGCCCGGTTGAAGATCATGCCGAACGCGTCGAGGCGTGCCGGCCCCCAGGGCACCGCGGTCCGGCTCGACGCGACGTAACGGGAGAAGTCCTCGGCCAGCCGCGTCAGGCTGGCCCGCAGGCGGCGGCGGTCGGGCTCGGACGGGCCCGTCCCCGGCGCCGACAGTTCCGCCGGGATGACGCGGCGGGCGAAGCGCTCGAAGTGCGCCGGGTCGTCGCGCGTCCGCGCGAGGGCGCGGCCCAGTTCCTCGATGAAGGCGAACATGTCGGCATCGGCCGGGCCGCCGTCGATCAGGATCGACCGACCGCGCAGGTCGACCCGGTTCACGTGGCAGGCGGCGCAGGTCATGCCGATCCACTCGCCGCGATCGTCGACGTCCTTCACGAACCCGATGGGGAGCCCGCTGCGGTCCGATCCGCGCGTTCCGTCGTACGGGTTCGGCAGGTAGCCGAAGCGCGCGAGCCCGTCCGCGACGAAGAGCGTGTCGTCGTCCGGGCGCTCCAGGGACATGAACCAGGCGTACGGCATGATCTGCGAGCCCTGGCTCGCCCGGTAGAACCACGCGCGCTCCTGCGGCGTCCAGGATTGTTCGAGAAAGTGCGGGGTGCCGCCCGGCCTGTCGCCCGGCCCGTCTGCCGGTCCTCGGTCGGCGGCGCGCGATCCGGCCTGCGCCGGGAGCAGGATCGCCGCGGTGAGCGCGACGACGCGGGCGGTCCGGCGGGCGGTCTGGCGGGCAGTCCGGCGGGCGGCCTGGGAGCGGGTCACGATCGCACCTGGGACATGGCGGGAACCCTGCCTTCGCGAAGCGTCTCGCCGATTTCAATAAACGCCGATCCCCGTGCGCGCGTCATTCGAATGGATGATGTTCGAATACAGTTTTTCTGTGAGTGTCGGCGCGCCGGTAGTTTCGGTCTCCGGTGGTGCAGCGCTCCTGCTCGACCGCAATGCTGGTTCGGGTAACCCATTCTCCCGATCGTTGTTCTCGATACCGTTTATCCAGCGGTTACTGATCCCGTAAAATTTTATCGTCACTTGTTTCGACATCGGGCGGAGAGATGTTCGGGAGGTCACCGATCAGGACGGCCGGGGCGCGGTCGCTGTCGTGCCCCGGCGGCTGAACCGCACGGTCCGGCACGGTCCGGCAGCGCGCGGGCGATAGCGGGCGATAGGAGGAGCGATGAGCGCCAGTGTCGCGGACATCCAGGCGGATGCCTCTCCCCACCATCTGCCCGCCCTGACGACGGGCCGGGACGCGTGGTTCCTCGACACCGAGCAGGCGCTCGCGGAGGAGATGGATCATTTCTGCGGGCCGCCGGAGCCCGGCGATCGCGCGCCCTGGCAGGCGCGGGCCGACCAGGCCCGGCTCGCCGCCCTGTGCCTGTCCGGCGGCGGGATCCGCAGCGCCACCTTCTGCCTCGGCGCCCTGCAGGCCCTGGCCAGCCGGCGGATGCTCGGCGAATTCCACTACCTGTCGACGGTATCGGGGGGCGGTTTCGCCGGCGGCTGGTTGCAGACGTTCATCCGTCAGTGCGGCGGCATCGCCGAGGCCGAGCGCCAGCTCGGCGGCTCGGGCAACGAGATCTTCGCCAAGCTGCGGCGCTACACGAACTACCTGACTCCGGAGGTCGGGATCCTGTCGCGCGACACCTGGGCCGGCATCGTTCTCTACATCCGGAACACGATCCTCAACTGGTTGATCATCTTCCCGCTGCTGCTGTTCGTCCCCCTCGCGCTGCTCGCCTACCGGACGGCGCTCGAGGCTGCGAGCGGCAGCACGCTGTGGCTGCCCCTGGTGCTCGGCAGCGCGGCGCTGTTCGTCGCGACGTTCAGCGCCTGCACCCTCCTGCCGAGCCATCGGCCGCGGACGGGCGGCGTCACGGCGTACGCGTCCCCGGGGCGGATCGCGGCCTGCATCATCGCGCCGACCTGCGTCTGGGCCCTCGCGCTGCCGTTCACGCTCCGCGCGCTGTTCGAGCAGCCGCTGCCGCTCTCGGGCCTCTCCCTGTGCCGCCTGGGCCTCGCCTACTTCGCCGTGCAGGTCGCGGCCTATCTCAGCGGCCTGATCTGGCAGACCTCGAAGGGCCATCCGGGCCTCTGGCTGTACGAGCGGAATCTCGGTCCCTGGCTCGCCAGCAGCCTCGTCTCGGCCGGGCTGATCTGCGTCTGCGCCGACGCGTCCATCGGCTGGCTGGTCGGTGGCTCCGCTGCCGGCTTCGACGCCGCGAAAGCCGAGGTCTCTCAGATCCTGACGGTCGCGGCCCCGCCGGCGCTGATCGTCATCCACCTTCTCCAGAGCGTCATCTTCATCGGGTTCCGGAAGAGCGCCGAGTGCGCCGACCTCGACCGCGAGTGGGTCGCGCGGGTCGACGGCCAGCTCCTGCTGGCCGCGATGGGCTGGACAGGCCTGTGCCTGTGCTGCCTCGTCCTGTCCGCCGACGCCCTCGGCCGCCAGGACGCGCAGATCCCCGCCCTGTTCGGCGCGCTCGGCGCCCTCGCCACCGGCCCGGCCGCCGCCTTCCTGGGCAAGCAGGTCTTCGTCCGCGCGCAGTCCCTGGCCGCCAAGGGACGCATGGACGACCTCGTGATGATCGGCCTCAGCGCGATGGCGGCGGTCTTCGGGATCAGCCTGTTCGCCCTGATGGGCTGGTGCCTCGGCCGCTTCCTCGGCCAGGCGCACGATTGGTGGGGCAACTGCCTGCTGCCGCGCCGGGCGCTCGGCGGCGCGGACGCCGGCGCGGATGCCGGCTCCGTCTGCGGCATCAACCCCTACGGCATGATCGTGATCCTGGATGTCGCGGTGGCGGCAATCCTGGCCGGGGCCGTCTGGCTGTTCGGCCGCGTCAACGTCAACCGCTTCTCCATGCACGGCGTCTACCGCAACCGCCTGACCCGGGGCTTCCTCGGCTCGGCGCGGACGCGGCGCGACGCCGATCCCTTCACCGACTTCGACGAGGAGGACAGCCCGCGCATCGCCGATCTCGGGAGCGAGAAGCGGCTGCTGCCCGTCGTCAACATGACGCTCAATCTGACGGATCTCCTCCACACCGAGTGGGCGGAGCGGAAGGCCGCCTCGTTCACCGCGACACCCTTCGCCTGCGGCTCGGCGATCCTCGACCGCGCCGACAGGGCGCGCGACCGGCCCGGCACCGTCGGCCCGCGCGGGGCCTACATCCGCACGTCGCAATATGCCGGGATGGAGACCTCGGGCGACCGCGTCAGCGCGGGCCGAGGGCCGCTGCTGGGCGGTCTGCTGACGATCTCCGGGGCCGCGGTCAGCCCGAACTGGGGCTATCACTCGTCGCGCCTGATCGCGTTCCTGATGACCCTGTTCAACGTCCGGCTCGGCGCCTGGCTGCCCAACCCCGCGGTGGCGCGCCGGGACGACCTCAAGCTCGCCAAGCCGAGGAACTCCGTGCTCGCGCTCCTGAGCGAGCTCGGCGGCCGCAGCACCGATGTCCGGCAGGCGATCTACCTCTCGGATGGCGGCCATTTCGACAATCTCGGCGTCTACGAGATGCTGCGGCGGCGCTGCGCGCGGATCGTGGTGATCGATGCGGGCCAGGACGAACGCTGCACGTTCTTCGACCTCGGCAACGTGATCCGGAAGGCCGAGGTGGACGGGTTGGCGAAGGTCCAGATGGGCGAGATGCGCATACTCCCCCGCGCGACGATCGAGCGCGAGGGCAAGCGTGCCGGTGCGCTGGGCTACGCGCGGGGTACGATCGCGTATCCGGGGGCCCGCGACGCGGCTTCGCTGATCTACATCAAGCCGAGCTTCCTCGATGACATCCCCGCCGAAGTCCGCGCCTACGGCGCCACCAGCCCGGCCTTCCCGCACGAGAGCACGGCCAACCAGTGGTTCTCGGAGAGCCAGTTCGAGAGCTATCGCGCCCTGGGCTTCTACCAGGTCAGCAAGATGTTCGGCTCGCAGCTCACGACCTTGTCGGACTGGTCCGTGTATCTCGACAGCGAGATCGGGCGCCGGACCGCGGATTCCTAGCGCGGGCGACGCCGGACGCGCGCCTCCCGATCACGGTCGCTCGGCCGAACGCTGCGGCCGCGCGGACGCGCAGGTCCGGGACGGCCGGCGCCGGGGCGGGGTTCCCGTCGCGCCGGTCGCGTCCCGTCGGCGCCTCGTTGGCGCCGCGTCGTAGCAGAGCGGAAGATCAGTTCCTTCCGGGACGGTCAAAGCGCAGGAAAACCGGTGCCGATCCGGCCGCGCTCAGGATCTCGGCACGTCGTCCAAGGCATCGCGGCTCGACCAGAGCGCCCCCTGTGCGCGGCATCCCGAGCGCCGCCCGGCCGGCGGGGCGGGGAAGTCCTTCGAACCCGCGCGCGGTCTGTGTCGAGCCGGCCACCGTCTGCCACGAGACCGAGCGACCGAAGCTGATCGGGGCCGGGATTATTTCGTGCGCAAGCCAGATCGGTGAAGCGAGGGGCGTGGAAACTCTATTGCGCGGTCCGATCAGGGCATCGACTGAGAAATCTACGTAAACTTGCGCGCTGCAGAGGTGCGGAATCGATCAAATGATGGATGCGTTAATTGAAAGTAGCTGCTAGGACACGGCGTGATGTCGTGCGGAGGAGCGGATGCGCTACCGGGCCGTAAGTGTCTTGGATGTGTCGGCGATGGCTTCGGAAGAGAACCCGACGGACGAGACCCTCATGCTCCGCGAGCACATCCGCCGAATCCTGCGCAAGCTCTCCCGCGCGCGGGCCGAGCTTCAGTACGGCTGAACGGCGCGGGGCATGCCGGCATCGGTGCGGATCGCCGCGCCCGCACCGTCGCGATGCGCGGCGTCGCGCGCCGGTCCGAGCCTCCGCGGTCTCACGCGGTGACGTCGGTGTCGTGGCGGCTCGGCGCGGGTTCGACGTCCCGACAGGACGGGGTGTAGGCGCACCAGCCGCACTGCCCGAGGTCGGCCGCCCGGGGCGCGTTCCACTGCGAGCACAGCGGGCAGACCTTCAGCACGAGCTTGGCGCCGTGCGCGAAGGCCAGACCGCGGCCGCGGAACGTGACTCTACCCTGAGGGAGATCAGTGGACATCGTCGCCCTGACTGTAACACAGGTTAGTCACTGGAATCTGTCCAATCTGTCCGGTTCCGTCAACTCTGGGCCGGCCTGACGGGTATTCGGGGCCGATCCGCGTGTCCGATTCCGCCGATCCTGGCTGAGATCCTGGCCGATCCTCTCCATCCGCCGGGCCCGAAGTCAGGCGATCACGGCCTCTCCCATCCGGCCCGTGCGTTCGCCGACGCGGCGCGCGTTCCTGACCGGGCGCGGCTTCGGCGGCGGGTGCCGTTCGCGGGGGCCTCGCCCCGCGGAGGCCGCATCGAACGAACGCCCGTCGGGCGCGTTTATGGCCATGCTTGCGCGAACCCCGAACAGACCGTCCGACGTCGCAGCTCTCGGCACGGCCAACCGGTTCGAGGCGGCCGACGTCGCCCTCGGCCTCGGGCTGGCACGCGCGAAAGACCACCCCGTCGTTCGAGCGGTGGGGACGGCGAGCGAGATCGGGAGCTGGCAGTCCCTGCTCTCGCTGTCTGCCGGCACCCTCGTCCTGGGGCTCATGGTGCGCGATCGCCGGATGGCGGAAGCGGGGCGGCACATGCTGCAAGCCGGTCTCCTGGCCGGTGTCGTCAAGACGAGCCTGAAGCGGACGGTGCATCGGACGCGCCCGAACGTCCTGATGGACGAGGGGGTCTACGTGCGGGGATGGCCGGGAACGGGCGTCGGTCCGTGGCAATCCTTCCCCTCGGGTCATTCCGCCCTGAGCACCGCCGTCGCGCGCGCCGCCGCGCGCGCCTATCCGGAGATCAGGGGACCGTCCTACGCCGCCGCGGCCGGCGTCGTCACGGCGCAGGTTCTCCGCGGGGCGCACTTCCCCGCCGACGTGCTGGCGGGTGCCGTCATCGGCATCGCCGCGGAGTTCGCCGTCGACCGCCTGACACGCGACCGGCGCAGGTCGCCGCGCTGACGGCGCCGGGATCCTCAGGCCGCGCCTCTCCGCCCGGACCGCGCCGAGGCGATGCGCTTCACGTCACATCCCACGAGATCGAGATCCGCGAGGTCGCGCTCGCTGAACGACGCGAGTTCGCTCCGCGCACGACGGCAGTCGAGCCATCGCCTGATGAGGGAGAACAGAGCCGTCATCTGATCCTCCTGGTCTGCGGAGACCGACATGCCCTGTGCGCCGCTCCGCGACCGTGACGAAGGTCACGGACGCCCGGGTGCCTGGCCCGCCTCATGAGCGGGAAGGTGGGAGCTCGGCGGCCGCGAGGGGCGCATCGCCGAGGCCGGCGCCGCGTTCCTCGCGGACCGGGCTTCCGGCCTCGAAGATCCGCGGGATGGACCACCCTGCGTTGCGACCCGCCGGCGCGCGCCCTTGAACAGCGCCGCGCTAATCGATAGTTGACTATCAATATCGGTGCGGGGCCGCCCGATGCGCGTCACCACGATCTGCCGGGAGGCTTGAGATGGCAGCCAAGACCCTGCGGCAGCTCCGCCTGGCCTACACCCACACGCTGCTGCTCTCCGGACGCCAGTGGCGGCGCCTGGCCAACGCGGCGACCGAGGCCTACGGCATCTCGGAGGCCAAGGCCCTGCCGCTGGTGCTGATCGCCCGCATGGGCGGCGAGCCGCGCCAGACCACCCTGGCGGACGCGATCGGCATCGAGGGGCCGTCGCTGGTGCGGCTCCTGGATCAACTGGAGAAGGCGGACCTCGTCGCGCGCCGGGAGGACCCCACCGACCGCCGCGCGAAGGTGCTGACCCTGACGCCCGCGGGACAGGCGGTCGTCGCGCGGATCGAGGCGGATCTCGAGCGCCTCAGGGAGACGGTGTTCGCGACCGTGAGCGCCGCGGACCTGGAGGCCGGCCTGCGGGTGTTCCAGGCCCTGCAGGATCATCTCCGCGGCGAGGACGGGCTCGATGGGGCGGAGTCCGGGGCGGAGTCCGGGGCGGAGTCCGGGGCGCGTCGAGGCGAGGCCGCGGAATGACGCTCCCCGGCTGGCGCGACTGGGCCTTCGCGCTCAAGACCTTCGGTGCCGGCATGCTGGCCCTGTTCCTGGCGTTCTGGATCGATCTGCCGAACCCCTACTGGGCGCTCGGCACCGTCTACATCACCAGCCAGGTGCTGGCCGGCGCCACCCGCTCCAAGGCGCTCTACCGGGTGCTCGGCACGCTGCTCGGGGCCGTGGTCACGGTCGCCCTCGTGCCGAACCTCGTGAACGCGCCGGAACTCCTGACGCTCGCCATCGCGACCTGGGTCGCGACGTGCCTGTACTTCTCCCTCCTCGACCGCACCCCGCGCAGCTACCTGATGATGCTCGGCGGCTACACGGCGGCGCTGATCGGCTTCCCGGCCGTGGGCGATCCCGGGGCGATGTTCGACGTCGCCGTGGCCCGGGCCGAGGAGATCACCCTCGGCATCCTCTGCGCCAGCCTCGTCAACACGATCGTGCTGCCGCAATCGGTGGCGCCGGTGATCTCCGGCCGGCTCGACCTCTGGCTGCGCGACGCGCGGGGCTGGGTCATCGACGTCCTCGGCCGCACCCGCGCGACGACGGACACGCAGGCCACCCGGCTGAAGCTGGCCTCGGACGCGGTCGCGTTCGAGGCCCTGGCGACGCCGCTGCGCTACGACATGACCGGTGCGGAACGCTCGGCGGATGCCATGGCGACCCTGCGCCAGCACATGCTGATGTTCCTGCCCATCGCCTCGGCGGTCTCGGACCGCATCGAGACGCTGGAGCGGGCGAGCGCGCTGCCGCAGCGCCTGCGCACCCTCCTCGACGCCATGGCCGCCTGGCTCGCCTCCGGAACCACCGAACAGGCCGAGGCCGACCGCCTGAAGGCCGAGGCGGACGCCCTCGAACCCGGGCTCGGGGAGCGGCCGTCCTGGGACGCCCTCGTGCTGGCGAGCCTCCTGGCGCGGCTGCGCGACTTCATCGACCTGCGCCAGGACGCCCGGATCCTGCAGCGGCACATCGCGGACGGCACGCCGGTCACCGAGGACCTGACCTTCCGGTACACCGCGGCGGCGCGCACGATCCGCCACCGCGACCACGGCATGGCGCTGCTGTCGGCCCTGGGCGTGTTCCTGACCATCCTGGTCACCTGCGCGATCTGGATCGCGACCGGATGGCCGCACGGCTCGGCCGCCCCGATGATGGCCGCGGTCGGCTGCTGCTTCTTCGCCGCCCAGGACGATCCCGCCCCGTTCATCGTCAGCTTCGCCAACTCGGCCATCGTCGGCGCCCTGGGGGCGGGCGCCTACCTGTTCGCGGTCCTGCCGCTGGCCACCACCTTCGAGATGCTGGCCCTGGCGCTGTCCCCGGCCCTCCTGGCCTGCGGGGTGTTCATGGCCCAGCCGAGGACCGCGCCCCTGGCGATGGGCGCGGCGGTCAACGGCTCGGCCATGATCGCCCTCCAGGGCAGCTACACGGGGGACTTCGCGGCCTTCACCAACGCCTCCGTCGCGGTCATCGTCGGCATGTGGGTCGCGGCCATCGTCACGCGCCTCGTCCGCTCGGTCGGCGCCGGCTGGTCGGCGCGGCGCCTGCGGGCCGTCAACCGCCGCAGCCTCGCCCGCGCCGCCGGGCGCCAGGGCGCGCAGAACGGTCTCGAACTCGCCGCGCTGATGCTCGACCGGGTCGGCCTGATCGCGCCGCGGCTGGCCGCCCTGCCGTCCGACGACGCGGAATGGACCGCCGACCTCCTCGCCGAGGTCCGGGTCGGCATCAACGTCGTGGAGCTGCGGCGCGACCGACGGCAGCTCTCGGAGCCGGCCCGGGCGGCGGTCGAAGCACTCCTCGTCGCGCTGTCGCGGCACTTCGCGGCCGCGCCGGGGCAGCCCGCCCCCGGCCTGCTCGATGCCGTCGACGGGGCCCTCGACGCCGTCTCCCGCGACGCGCGGCAGGCGGCCGGCCGGGCCGCGCTGATGGGTCTCGTCGGCGTCCGGCGCGGCCTGTTCCCGGACGCGCCGCCCTACCGGTCGACGCTGCCCACCACCACGCATCCGGAGCTCGCGGCATGACGGGTGAACTCGACCTCTACGGTGTGTTCGTGCCGAGCCTCGCGGCCTGGATGCTGATCGCCTTCGCCCTGAGCCTGCTCCTGCGGCGGGTGCTGGCCCTGACCGGGTTCTACCGCATGGTCTGGCACCGGCCCCTGTTCGACCTCGCCCTCTACGTCGTGCTCCTCGGCCTCGTCGTCTCGGTCGCGGTCCCTCTCACCTCCTGACCGGCGGGCTCGTCCGGCCGCCCGATCTCGCCCTGCCCACACCTTCCGGATCCCTCCATGCCCCGGCTTCTCGCCCTCTCGTTCCGCCTCCTCGTCACCCTCGGGACGGTCGCCGCCGCGATCGTCGTCGGGCTGGCGCTGTGGGACTACTACATGGAGGCGCCGTGGACCCGCGACGGGCGCGTGCGCGCCGACGTGGTGCAGGTGGCCCCCGACGTCTCCGGCCTCGTCACCGAGGTGCTGGTGGCGGACAACCAGGTGGTGAAGCGGGGCGACGTGCTGTTCCGCATCGACCCCGAGCGCTTCGATCTCGCCCTGCGCCAGGCGGAGGCGGTGGTCGAGGGCAAGCAGGCGACCGCCGAGCGGGCCGCGGCCGACTACGTCCGCTATCAGAAGCTCAGCGACGCCGCCGCGTCCCAGCAGAGGGTCGAGGCCGCCCGGGCGACCGACCTGGAGGCCAGGGCGGCGTACGGGCAGGCGGTGGCCGACCGTGACCTCGCCAAGCTCAACCTCGAACGCTCCGCGGTGAAGGCCGCCGTCAACGGGCGCATCACCAACATGGAGCTGCGTCCCGGCACCTACGTCTCCACCGGGCGGGGCGTGATGGCGCTCATCGACAGCGACACGCTGCGCGTCGAGGGCTATTTCGAGGAGACGAAGCTCCCGCGCATCCATGTCGGCGACAAGGCCAGCGTCCGCCTGATGGGCGAGACGTCCACGCTGAACGGCCGCGTGGAGAGCTTCGCGGGCGGCATCGAGGACCGCGAGCGCACGGCGGGCTCGAACCTGCTGGCCAGCGTCAACCCGACCTTCGCCTGGGTCCGGCTGGCCCAGCGCATCCCGGTGCGGATCAAGCTGGACGACGTTCCCGACGAGACCCGCCTGGTCGCGGGCCGCACGGCGACGGTCGCGGTCGCGTCCGAGGGCGGGACCCCGCATTTCAGCCTGTTCGGATCCTGGCGCGGGGCGCCGGAGCCCGCCGCCCGGGAGACGAGGAGCCGCTGAGGGCCGGCCGGCGATCCCACCTGTCGGACGGACAAAGATCGGGAGACGAACCATGGCGACACCCGCTTCGAGCCGGCCCCCGGCCGGGCCGGACCGCGTCCTGGCCGAGGCGCCGTACCGGATCGGTGCGGTGACCCTGGCCGTGCACGACCTCGACGCGCTGACGCGGTTCTACCGGGACATCATCGGGCTCGGCATCCTCTCGGAGACCGAGCGTGCCGTGCAGCTCGGGACGGGCGACGCGACGCGCCTCGTCCTGCGCCGTGACCCCAACGCGCGGTCACGGGACCCGCGCGAGGCCGGCCTGTTCCACACGGCGTTCCTGCTGCCCGACCGGAGCGACCTCGGTGCCTGGCTCCTGCACGCGGAGCGGCACGGCATCGCGCTCACGGGCGGCGCCGACCACCGCGTGAGCGAGGCCGTCTACCTCGACGATCCGGAAGGCAACGGCATCGAGATCTACGTCGATCGCCCGGCATCGGCGTGGCCGCGGGCGTCGGACGGTTCGGTCGTGATGCGCAACGAACGGCTCGATCAGGCCGGGATCGTCGGTGCCGCGACACGTCCCTGGTCTGCGATGCCGGCCGCCGCCTGCGTCGGGCACGTCCATCTCCAGGTGGGCGACCTCGGAGCGGCAGAGCGCTTCTACGCGAACCTGCTCGGCTTCGACGTGATGTGCCGCTATCCGGGGGCCCTGTTCCTCGGCTCTGGCGGCTACCACCATCAGCTGGCCGGCAACGTCTGGAACAGCCGCGGTGCGGCCGTCAGATCCGAGGGGCGGACGGGCCTCGCCGAGGTGGTGCTGCTGGTCGATCGAGCGACCCTGGCATCGACGGGAGACCGTCTGCGCGAGGCCGACGCGCGCCTCGGCGAGGACGACGGCGCGCTCGTCGTCCGCGATCCCTGGGGCATAGCTCTGCGGCTCCAGCCCACCGACTGACAGCGTCGCCGACGCTCCGCCGGGCGCGGCGCGCTTCAGGCGCCGGTTCCCGGCACGGCCTCCGGCTTCGGACGCACCGGCGGCACGAGGCGGAACAGCAGCATGCCGGCCACCATCGCCGCCACGAAGGTCAGGGCCTCGGCCGGGGCCACCGTCAGGATGGTGAGGGCGGGGCCGGGGCAGAGGCCGACCAGGCCCCAGCCGAGGCCGAAGATCGCGGCCCCGGCGATGAGACGCGGGTCGAGGTCGCGCCGGGTCGGGACATCGAACCGGGGCGCGAGCACCGGCCGGCCGCGCCGCAGCGCCAGGCGGTAGCCGGCCGCCGAGACCGCGACGGCACCCGCCATGACGAGGGCGAGGCTCGGGTCCCAGCGGCCCGTCACGTCGAGGAAGGCGAGCACCTTGGCCGGGTCGGCCATGCCCGAGACGAGGAGGCCGAGGCCGAACAGGAGGCCGACGGCGAGGGCGGAGACGGTCTTGGCCATGGCTCAGGCTCCGACGAGACGCCGCGCGACGAGGACGGTGAGGATCGCGACGGCCATGAACGTGCCGGTCGCGGCCAGCGAGCGGGGCGAGCCGCGTCCGATGCCGCAGACCCCGTGGCCGCTGGTGCAGCCGGATCCGAGGCGCGCGCCGAAGCCGACCAGCAGGCCCGCGACGACGAGGAGCGGGAACGACGCCCCGATCGTCACCGGCGGCAGGTCGCCCCCGAGACCGCTGTAAGCGACCGGCGCCAGGACGAGGCCCGCCACGAAGGCGGCCCGCCAAGCGGCCCCGCGCGCGGGCGGGACCAGGAGGCTGCCGAGGATGCCGCTGATGCCGGCGACGCGCCCGTTGAGGAGGAGGAGGAGCGACGCGGATGCGCCGATCATCGCTCCGCCGAGAAGGGCGCCGACCGGGGTGAAGTCATCCATCTCGATCTGCCCACAGCTCCGGTCCAGGCGAGGCCCGGCTCGGCGGCGGGGAACGCTGTCCCGCGCGAGAACATTAGACGGTTCTTATTTAGCGTACCCTAATGTTCTGCGGCAAGCCCGCCATCGCCGGACGGACGGGAAATCCCGGGTCGCTCGCGGTGCCGCACCGGCGCCGCCGGGAGGTCGAGCGCCGGAGCGACGCGCCGGCCGGCTTCCCGGAGCACGCGGGCCCCTCCGCGGTCGCCGCGCGCGCGACGGGTAGCGGGCTCGCTCTCGCTCTCGCTCTCGTCATCGCCGCGATGGCGACGCGCCGGTGCGGGCCGAGCCTGCGGCCGCGCAACCGGCCGGACCGTTCGGGGCTCGCGGTGGAGGTCCTGCGTGGCTGACGCGGTCAGGCGAGTTCCGGGCAGAAGATGTCCTTGAGGGTCGCCAGCACGCGGGCGACCCGGGGATCCTCCAGGCGGTAGTGGAGCGTCTGGCTCTCGCGCCGGTACGCGACCAGCCCGTCCTCCCGCAGCTTGGCGAGGTGCTGCGACAGGGCCGACTGGCTGAGCCCGACCGCCTCGGCGAGGCTCGTCACGTCCATCTCGCCGCGGGCGACCAGCAGGCACAGAATGAGCAGGCGCTTCTCGTTGGCGAGGAGACGGAGCAGACGGGCCGCGTCGCCGGCCCTGTCCTGAAGGCGCATCAGTTCGTTCGGCGTCACGGCGTCCATCGGTCCGGATCCAGGCGCTCTCAGGGTCTCTTATTTAGCGGACCCTAATATATCGAGGGCGTCGCCATTTGCCACGCCGGCGCGCGCCTTGCCTCACCGAGCAGCTCGGCGAGCGTGTCCGGTTCCGATGGCCGCTACGGGGACGAGACCCGGCAGGACGGCCGTCGAGGGGCAGCCGTCATTCCTGTTCCGTCTGTCGCCTGTGGCGGTGTGAAACGCGTCCTCCGACGGGGTGGGCAACGCCGACCATCTGAAATCCACCGCACCTACATTGCTGCACCGGTGACGCCTCCAATTCGGTCCTGGCGCGACCTCGAATACCTGAGGACATCTAAACATGGCCTCAGATACCGGAGATCGTGAATTCAATAAGAACTATGGGCCCGGCCGCCGTCAGAAATAACGGTCTCGGTCCGCGGATTTGCTCCGGAAATGGGAAAAGTAGCGCCAGCCTCGGCCGGAAATCTCGTTCTCAACGATTTGTTAACCATGCGCGAGGAATGCATTCAAAACTTCGTGTGGGCGATCGCTGCGCGCTCTGAGCAGCGAAGACTCGGATTTTTTTCTTGAGACAGCTGCGCGGAGAGACGCGTTCCTGATGGCGTACCGGCCAAGTCAGCTCCGTGTCCCGCGCCGCGACCGGCAGATCCGCGATGGCGGACGGCTCGTCGTCGCGGCCAGCACCGGCCTGGTCCTGGTCCTGGTCCTTGACCTGCCGGCGCGCGCCGCGGAGCGACCTCGGCCCGAGGTGGTGACCGCCACAAGCGGCCGCGACGGAAGAGCCAACGTCATCGCGTCGAATGTCGTCGCGACGCCCGGTGCCGACGGCCCTGACCTGTCCTTGATCGATGTCGATGCCGCGGCCGCCGGCAAAGACCTCGCCGCGACGATCCGAACCGGTTCGGTGGGCGGAGCGGGCGGGCGCGGCGACGCGATCCCGGGGCTGGCATCCATCCCGGGCGCGAGCGGCGGGCGCGGCGGTGCCGTCGCGGTGACGCTCGGAGAGGATGTGAGCGGAGAGGGGGATCAGGTCGGCTACACGACGCGCGCCCGCGTCTCCCAGCTCCAGTTCCGGCCGATCCCGCGGTTCTGGGTCTTCTCCCGGGGTGGGAACGGCGGCGACGGCCAGAAGGATGTCGGCGCCGGCGGCGATGCCGGGCCGGCGACCCTGACCCTGTCGTCCCGCGTCGCGACCGAGGGGCAGGCCTTCCTGGGGGTCCGGGTCAGTGCGGTCGGCGGCGATGCCGGCCGTGGGGGCACCGACGCCGACCAGACCGCCTCCAGACGGGGCGGCGCCGGCGGCGCGGCCGCGCTCACGGTGACGCGCTCCGGGCAGGTGACGACCGACGGTGTCGGGGCGACCGCGGTGATCGTCGAGTCCATCGGCGGCGCGGGCTCGATCCGCGGGTCCGGGACCTTCTACAGCAACCCCTTCGTGACGCCGGGCGGCGCGGGCGGCACCGCGCGCCTCGACATGGCCGGGACCATCCGGACCTCCGGCGACTATGCCCTCGGCGGCCTCGTCCAGAGCATCGGCGGCGACGGCGGGATACAGCCCGATGCCGGCGGCCGGCCCGGTGGCCGGGGCGGTGACGGCGGGACCGTCACGGTGACCCAGAGCGGCACAATCGTCACGGCGGGCGACTACGCCCTGGGCCTCGTCGCGCAATCGGTCGGCGGGCCGGGCGGCAAGGGCGGCGGCGGCGTGTTCGGCGGCGGCGGCGGGGGCGATGCCGCCCCGGGCGGATCGGTGACCCTGACCAACAGCGGGACGGTGGCGACGTCCGGCGCCGGGGCGACCGGCCTCGTGGCGCAGAGCATCGGCGGCGGCAGCGCCCTCTCGGCCCTGCCGCTCGCGGCCCTCGACGTGGCGCCCGGGAGCGGCGGCGGTGCCGGAGGCATCTCGCTCTGGTTCGGCCGCGGCGGCGCCGGCGGGACCGGGGGCGCGGGCGGGACCGCGGAGATCGTCAACGCGGGTGGCCGGATCACGACCGAGGGCGACTCGGCCTTCGGGGCGTTGGTGCAGAGCATCGGTGGCAGCGGCGGCAGCGGTGGCGGCGCCTTCCCGGCCGGGGCCTTCTTCGCGGTCGGCCTGGGCGGCAGCGGCGGCGGCGGCGGTGATGGCGGTCTCGCGCGCTTCACCGGCCGGGCCGGCGCGATCGAGACCGGCGGGGCGGGATCGACGGCCGTGCTGGTGCAGAGCATCGGCGGCGGCGGCGGCGCCGGCGGGGACGTCAGGAGCGTCGCGGTGGGCGCGGCGCTCTCCGCGTCGTGGGCGATCGGCGGATCCGGCGGCAAGGGGGGCAACGGCGGCGAGGCCCGCATCGAGAGCAGCAGCACCGTGACCACCGCCGGGCTCGGGGCGGACGGCCTGGCCGTCCTCAGCATCGGCGGCGGCGGCGGTGTCGGCGGCCTGGCCAGCGCGACGGCGATCGCGACGCCCCTGGCCACGCCGAGCGGGCAGTCGCTGCCGAG
>NZ_JBKFBI010000121.1:0-18790 GCF_053346095.1 Methylobacterium sp. A52T
CGAGGCGTACCCAGCGTTTACCAACGATGGGATCGACGAGCTGAAAGAGCGGATCGCGGCCCATACGGCGGAAAGTGATCTGCTCCCGCCGAAACCGTAGCTCCCGCGTCCTTCACCGGATGGATACGATCAGGCTTTCGAGTGAGGCCGACCGTCTATCAGCCTCAAAGGCGCGAGGGACGATCCTGAGTGATCCCAAGGGCCATTGTGGATCATTCAGGGCGCAGAGGGTGCCCTTATGTCATGCCGCGATCTCTTCCGTCTCGCTATCCTCCTGCACGCGAACGAGATTATCTATGATGGCGTCGTATTGGGCACGGGTCTCCCTTTGGTCCAACAGGATGAGATGGCGGGATAGGATGACAGCCTCTAAGATCGTCGCGATGTATTTTGGTTTGATCCGCCCACCATCTTCCAAATAGTGTTCAATATTGCTCGCCATCTCATCCAGTTCATAGGAGAGGCGCCTGTATTCCTTGGCCTTCTCACCGGTCGTCAAGTAGTAGCGATGATCCGCTTCATTGGCCGCTCTAAACAGCGTCATACGTAGAAGGTATGTATAATCGCTATTCGAGCGATGCCTAAAATGGCGGAAATCTTCTGTTATGTAATCGATATTGAAGTTGATCATGATGATTGGTGAAAATGAGGTTGAAGATTTTGGTTGGAAGGGGCTAGAAGAATGGCAATGTTCTACCAAAAATCCGGCCCACATCGTCAGCTGGAGCCTCTAAGTCAAAAAATATTTTAACGACGCTTCATGTAACGCTCCATGTCTCTGAGTCGGTCGTGCGGCGATCTACTCTCTCTTGCAGCAAGTGTAAGAGCCGCGCCTCGTTCGTATGATTCAACCTTGGCGCGCTTTAGTGATTGATTGAGAACAAATAGAGCCTTATTGCTACTACCAAGTTCTCCTGTTGCGGGATCAATGCTATTAATGAACTTCCGATATCGTCCCATAGCCGCCTCAATCATCGGAGTAGACTCAGAAACCTCCCGTTCAAGCTCTGTAACTGTTATAATCTCCTCAAACTCATCTTCGTCGAACCGAGTGCATATCGCATTGTTGATCCATTCACTGACGCAGATTGGTCGCCGATTTTTCTTATAGTGAAAGTAGAAGCCTTTTCCGTTCTTGGGCTGGCAAGGTAGGTAGAACAGATTTACGATGTTCGGCTTGTTATCGATACCGTGAAGCTTGCGCTCGCCCTTCGGTCGATAACTGTTGTTGCCAAGATACCCCGAGTTCTCGATCTTCTGGACAATCTGCCGCCATATGAACTTATAGGTTGATGGAGAAACCAATCCTTCGGTTAGAAATACCACTCTATACCTAGGAGACTCTTCGGTATGATTGAATGAGCTATAAACAATCATCTCTATGTGAGGGAACATTCGACTTAAACGAAGGTGCCTTAGATTTCCTCCATCAATATCGAGATAGATGTGGCGCCCAAATAGTGCGTTCTCCACACCCCTGTCCGTATCCACTCCTGGAACTGTTATACATAGGCCGGGCATGATGAGTTGGTTTGCCTCTTTGGTCGGATAGGTCCTTTTGTGCAATCCATTCATATAGATGCCGAAATCCCGAGTGCTCATAGTGATGGGGAATGACATGCCTTCGAATGTGCCGTTGACTATAGATCCTTGATATGCTGTCACAGATTCCCTTAAAGTGTTGTAGGAGAACTTGTGACACGACATATGAAATCCGGCTTCTAAGATGCGTTCAGCGCCCAAATCGTGCTTCTCTACCAGTCGATCTTGTTCCTCCTTGTCCCTTAGCCTCTTAGCTCTCTGTCGTTCCATACCATTCTCGTATTTCCTGAATGGTCCCGGTTTTTTGGGTTTCCTGTGATCTAAGTTCATTGAATGGACCCGAGAACCAACAAAGACCTGTGACTGCCATTCCGCATTCGGTCTGTCGGACAGGATAACTGTCTTTCTATTTCTGTTATTTGGATCACGGACAGAGATGCGCCCAATGGTCTGCATGGTGTTGTGGAAATCATGCGCGATCTTCTGTTCATGTTTCGAAATGCCGGCCACACCTTCCAAGAACAGACTCTCGGGCGGTGGGAGATTGAATGCCGTAAGCACAACAAGATTATGTAGATGCTGGAAGTCGTTGCGACCATGCGAGCCGTGCGGTAGTTTCAGACCGTTAGGCATTGACCCGAATGGACTGGTTGACTCAAACTCAACATTATCAATCCAGCAGAACGGTTGATTGCCGAGATGATTTATGGCACCAGCGACAAAGGTATTCCTTAGTTCAGGGTGTTGTTCTTGCGTATAGAGTGACCAATTTGTTTCGGAAAGATAATAGAAGTCTATCAGGTCACCGTTTGGCTGCTCTCTGTAGCGTAACGTAGACAGGATTTCTTCGTCATCTTTGAACCTGACGCCGCATCGATCAAACCACTTGAACAACATACTTTCATTAGCTCTAGCCCCAAGGATCGACACTGACCGGAAGCCAATGAAGACATTAGGCATCAGTAGCGAGAATGTCCTCAAAAACGGCTCATCCGCGCTCCCTCTGAGTAGTCCTTGATGCTGCTCTATGTTCACAAAGGTCTTGAACTTAGAGTCTAATATGTTCAGCGCGCACGGTTGAAAGATTGTATCAATGGCATCAATGTTTTTGTTTTCAGCCATTGCGCGTATGGAACCTTTGTCGATGACTGTGATCTCCCCGTAGGATGATCCCTGAGGCACTATTCTAATCGTCTCTGTCAGGCGCGTGTGATTCCGTGGTAGCCGCGCACTGAACGACTTGAACGCCTTAGGAACCTCGTCGATCTTAAGATGGAACTTGTCTTGGTTGAATAAGCGCGGGAGCCTTACGAAGGATTCCCACGTGGTGATAACTAGGTGCGGGTGATCTGGCGGTCGTCTAAGATGCTCGGATAATCGAAACACTGAGCGGTTCGGATATTTCTCCCCGTTGATGACCTCGACGTGTATGTCCGGCGCAAGTAGAATAATAGATCTAAGTATCTGATTACTGAGATCGATTGTTGGTAAAGTGAGTATGCAGTTCTCGCCGTTCCGTATCAGTTTGATCAGTTGGCGGATGGTTGACTCTGTTTTTCCACTACCCATGGCTGTAGATGATAGTAATACTTCTAACAATGGTTACTTCCTATATTGATTGAGTGTGCGCAAAATGATGGCCCCACCTTGGTCGGAGCATGATGATTGAGCGACAGTTTGGAGAAAGAGCCCCAATCAAGCTTGAGGCTGTGAATATACCTGCCGTAGTTTGGCGCGGCATAGCCATCTTATAGACCAATGTTATTAAGATGTAAACCCGATTCAAGGTACTATTTAATCAACTCTAGATTTTTGTTTTGAACAACTGTTATTTCTAAATCAGTCAGAAGTCGTAGAGGGCTGTCGATATAACTGTTGTATGCCCCTGCTTCACTGAACTTTGCTGTGGGGATTGTGGGACGATCTTGGCTTGTTCAGGCTGCGCTATATCCGAGAAGGTCAGATCGGACGATAGCCCTAGGTTGCCCTTGTTTATCGCACCGAACTCTCATACATACGGTCTCTAGGATTGTATATCTCAAGTCGTTTGCCCTGAGACTACTGGTAATATGACGGTGAAATAGCCGTTCATCGGAGGTTCGATTCACCACGCCTGAACCAGCCCCTATTCGAACAACAGCGAGAACGCCCGGCAGGAGATTAGTTGGTTCTCCCCTGCCGCGCATTCAATCATCAACTATTATTGAAAATCGCGGCAAGTTTATTTGCGACTGTTGTAGGATGAATGTGCGTGTATCTTCTCAGCATTCGATAGTCACGGTGTCCTGATATCATCGCAACTTCGGGAACACTAAGCCCATATTCGAAATGTCTAGAAATGCCTTCATGCCGCAGATCATGCCATCGCAGATTATTGATCCCGGTAGCCTTAAGCAACTCGGCCCACCAAGAACTCAAAGTGTAATAGTTGATGGGTATGATGGTATCCACGCCATCCCGTCTTTCGATTGATTTTATTATCTCTATTGCTTTTGGTGTGAGTGGAATCGTTCTCGGATAGTCGTTCTTCGTCTTAGGGATGTGAAGTGTGGACTGCTCCAAATCAAGATCTTTCCATTCCGCTCTGAGAAGCTCGCCTTTCCTCATTGCAGTCTCGACGGCCAACTCGATGATATATCGCATCGATCGTAAGCCCCTGCGGCCATCAGTTTCAACGATTCGGTCCCATTCGTCTTTTGAGATACGTCGCTCTCTACTGTTTCGAATCTTCGGTTTCCGTACAGATTTGAAGGCATTAGCAGTCAGACTGACGCCCCATTCGCTTTGGGCAATAGTCAAACAGTGCGAACCAATACATAGCTCTCTTACAACCGTGGCAGGCTTAACAATCGTCAGTCTTTTATCTCTGTAGCGAGCAACATCTCCTTCGGTTAGATCGTTGATCTTTATGTTGTACAGGTCTGATCTTTGAAATCGTCTAAGTATCGAACACTCCCTTCTATACCAATGCCTTTTCGATAGAACCTCGATGTAGTACCGTTCCAGTAAGGTTCCAAAGGTCTCTTTGCTGAATGGCGCCTGGTTTCGCGCTACTGGATTGCGATATCTGTCGGACTCGGTAGCCCTAGACCATGTTACCGCTTCCGATTTCGTTCGAAATGTTCGTGTTATCGATTGAGTTCCTTTCACACGTATTTGGACTTGGAACTTCCCATTCCTTTTCCTGATGGTAGCCATCTTGATCCTCACTGTGCCCGAAGTTGTGCCCAAACGCGCGGATCAGGGTTTTCCGATAGAGATCGATGGTTCTTGGTCGACAGTTAAGCCATTGTTTTACAACGGTTTTACCATCGACTGGCGTGGATTGGATGCATAGCAGCGCGATTGCCTAGTGTGGACCTAGTATCGCAGCGTACATGCTCACCCGGGCCGGGATCGACGAAGCGCGGATCTGGCGCGTCGAGGGCGCTGCGGATCGGACGCCGCGCAACGCCGCGGATCCGAAGGCTCCGGAGAACCGGCGGATCGAGATTCTCCTGCAGGGATCTCCAGGATGAGCGTGTCCCGGATCGGGCGGATCGTGGCGGCCACCCTCGGCCTGCTCATCGCGGGGACGGCGGCCCCCGTCGCCGCGGAACCGGCGGGCGGCCCTCCGGCTGCCCCGGCCGCCGAGCCGCAGGAACAGACGGGCGATCCGGTGCAGTGGGTGCGCACGCTCCAGTTGCTGCAGGATCGGGTCGCCGCCGGCTCCCTGGCCGCCCACGAGAGCCAGGCGCCGCTGATCGCCCGGATCAACGCGGATCTCCTGGCCGCCCCGCCCCAGATCTGGGGCCGCCGGAACAATCTCCGGTCCGCGATCACCTTCGCCCTCAGCGGCGGCGGTCCGGCCGTCCTGCGGCGGCTGACGGCGCAGGACGGCATCGGCGAGCCCGAAGCGACGCTCGCGCGCGGCGCGCTCGCCTATGTCGAGGGGCGGGAGGCCGAGGCGCGGCGCCTGCTCCAGGACGTCGACACGACGGATCTGCCACCGACGCTCGCGGGCGCCATCGGCCTGACGCAGGCGTCGCTCGCCGTGCCCGACCAGCCGGTCCGGGCGATCGCCCTGCTCGACCGCGTCCGGGTGCTGCTGCCGGGCACGCTGACCGAGGAGGGCGCCCTGCGCCGCGAGATCTTCACCCTCGGTCAGATCGGCGACCTGAAGACGTTCGAGGCGCTGGCGATCCAGTACCTGCGCCGCTTCCCGCACTCGATCTACGCGGGCAACTTCCGGCAGCGACTGGCCTATCAGCTGACGCAGTTCGATATCGGCCACGACGCGGAGCGCTTCGCGACCCTCAACGGGATCCTGAACGAACTCGGCCCCGAGAGCCGGCGCGACCTGTATCTCGTGGTCGCCCAGACGGCGATCCAGGCGGGCCAGACGGCCTCGGCGCTCCGCGCCAGCGAGAAGGCCCTCGCGCTCTGCACGCCCGGAAGCGCGGAGGCGACCCGCGGCCAGCTCTACCGGGCGGCCGCCGAGATCGTGAGCTTGGCGACGTTCCAGTCCGGGTCGCGGACGCTGAGATCGCTCGACAGGGCCAAGCTCACGGCCCGCGACCTGCTCCTCCTCGAGACGGCGCTCTCGACGGCCGAGGCGATCGGACGCGGGCTCGCCGGCCGGCCCGGCCTGCCGGAGGCCGACGCCGCCGCGAAGCCGGCGCGGGCGGCGCCGGATCCCGCCGACGGGCCCGCGAGCCTGATCCCGAAGGCGCAGGCCACGATCGACCGGATCGATCTGATGCTCAGCAAGGCGACCCCGTGAACACGATCTCCGCCGCGGCCCAGAAACCCGTCCCCAAACCCGATCGGGATGTCGCACCGTCCCCGCATCCGGCGGGCGACCTTCAGGCGCTGCCGGATGCGGCGGCGCGGGGCGCCTTCGACCTGGTGCTGCGCGCGGTCTCGGGCGGAGTTCCCGCGGCCCGACCCGAGACCGACGGGGGTGAGATGGGCGAACCGGAGGGCGAGACCGGGGAGGATCGGCGGCCCGAAGCCGGCGCATCGCCCGCGCCGCCGCCGTCACCGGTCGATCCCGGCAGCGCGGCCGCGGCGCTCGCCGAGATCCTGAGCGCCGCCGTCCTGTCGGCCCGTCCGGAGATGCCCGCGGAACACGGGACCGGTGCTCCGGGACCGGCCCCATCCGCCGCATCCCCGGCGGGCCCCGACGCGGCCCCGGCGACCAACCTCGTGGGAAATCTCGAGGCGGCCCGCGCGGACGCGTCGCCGCGCGCCGGGCCGAGCCCGGGCACCCTGCTGCAGGGCAGCCCCCCGCAGGTCGAGGTCCTCGACCGGGCGGTTCACTTCAAGCCCGTCCTGCCCGAGGCGGCCCGGCACGCCCTCCCGTCCGCCGCAGCGGCAACGTCCCCGTTGCCGGCCGTCCCGACCGCGGCGGACGCTCAGCCTCGAGCCGACCGCCCCGAACCGGTGGTTCCGGCCGTCGCCGGGCCCGAGCCTGCTCCGATCGCGCCTGCCGCCCAGATCGCTGCCCGGATCGCCGCCCAGATTGCCGGGACGGTCACCGGGAAGGCGGTCGCAGCGCCGCCGAAGGCGACGGCCGCCCTCGCGACCGATCCCGAGCCTCGAGCCGGCGATGCGTCGGCCCGCACCGCGACGGGGATCGATGGGCCGGGGGAGCTCACGGCACGCGAGGACAACCGTTCCCGCTCCGGCATCGCCGGACTCCTCCTCGCCCCCACCGGCCGGAAAGGGCCGCCGGGCGGCTCCATCCCGGGTCCGGGCAACGGATCCGGGACCGAGCCGACCCGACTCGCCGCCGTCCTGCCGACGATCGCGGCGGCCATCACGGAGGAGATCGAGCGCGCGACCGCGGCCGGACCGGAGCGTCGCGTCGGCGCCGATCCGGCGATCCTCGCGGCTCAGGACGGGCCGCTCCGGGTGCTCAAGATCCAGCTCCGGCCGGAGAGCCTCGGGATCGTCACGGTGGAATTGCGGCTCGTCGACGGTCAGCTCGAGACCCATCTGCGCGCCGCGCGTCCCGAGACGGCGGCGATGCTGCAGCGGGATTCGGCGATCCTCACCGAACTGCTCAAGCAGGCCCATTACCGGCCCGAGATCATTGTCGAGCCGGTTCGCCCCGGCGACGCCGGGTTCTCCGCGGGCGGATCACCGTCACAGGGCCAATCCGGGCTCACCGACGGCGGTGCCCGGCCGGATCACGGCGGGGACGGGCAGCGGCAGGCAGACCAGCACGCGGCGCAGCGGCCGACGATCGGCAGGCGCGACGGGGAGCGGACAGATGAGACGGTACGTCCTCGCGACGGCGGCGTTTATCTGTAGCGCCGCCCCGGTCGCCGGGACCGTGTGCGAGGCCGAGATGGGCCGTGCCGCGGCCCGTTACGGCGTGCCCCTCGGCGTGCTCTACGCGGTCGGCCTCACGGAGACGGGCAAGCGCGGCTCGCTCCAGCCCTACGCCATGAACATCGAAGGGGCGGCCTATTTCGCGACCGGGCCCCAGGACGTGCTGGCCCACTTCGCCGCGGCGCGCCGCCGGGGGGCGCGCCTGATCGATCTCGGCTGCATGCAGATCAACCACCACTATCACGGCGAAAAGTTCGCCTCGGTCGAGGCCATGATCGACCCGCGCGCGAACGTGGACTACGCGACGCAATTTCTCCGGGATCTGAAGCGGCGGGAGGGCAGCTGGACGATGGCCGTGGCGCGCTATCACGCCGGCCCGCACAACAACGCGGCGCAAAAGATCTACATCTGCCGGGTCGTGGCCAACATGGTCGCCACGGGCTTCGGCCAGTGGACGCCGGCCGCGGCGCATTTCTGCCGGTGATCGTCCCAGCCGGGGCGGAGGAATGCGGACCGGGCCCGGTCAGGGAACCAACCGAAGGACCGGGCCCTTTCGGCAGAGGCCCCGTCACCGGCCCGGAGGAGCCGCATGACCGACGCCCCAGACCCGCCGGAAGGACCGCCCGGGAAAACGGCGCTGCTGGTGGTCCTCACCCTCACGGCCGTTGCCGCCGCCGCCTACGTCCTGATCCACATGGACTAGGTTGCCCGGCGACGCCCCTACAGGGTCCGACAATTCCCGTAGCTGACCTTGACGTCGTTGCGTTCCTCGGGATTGAGCTGCGCCTCAACGAAGTTCATCTTGTTGAGGTCGATCAGGAGGAAGTAGACGCCGTTCTGACACTTGATCGCGTTGCGCGGCGTGCGCTCGTTCAGCCGCGGCGAGGCCGTCTGGCACTCGTAATAGTCGGAGCGCCCGGCCGAGATCACGGTCAGCAGGCCGCCGCTGGAGACCAGCGAGAATGTCCGGGCCTTGTGGGATTGCGGTTTGGCCCCTTCGGGCGCGGCGACATCGAGACTGGTCGACGCCTCCACCGTACACGTCATCGGACGGCGCAGCTGGGGGACCGCGGGCGTGATGCTCAGCAGGAGGAGCGCACCGGCGAGCGCTACCCGTTCGGCGATCATCGGCGAGGGATCCGTGATTCGTGGGTAGTTTCTACCCAGAAGCTAGACCGTTATCCATTCTTGTAAATGCCGCCTGCTCGGATCGATGGGCCGATCAACAGATTTGCCACCCGCTCCATTGCACCGCGCCAAGGATTACGGGTCGGGCCGGTTCCCCCGCCGGGACCCGATCCGACCGGAACGCCGGCGAAGCGCGCTCTACTCCTCCAGGGCGTCCGGATTGTCGTTGGCGGCCGGATCGGGATCGCGCCGCGCCGCGATCTCCGTACCGATCTCCATGAGCAGCAATCGGGACAGGAGCTGCATCGTCGCCGTGCCGTGCGCGGCCACGAGTTGATGGGCCAGGATCGTCGCCTCCACCATGCGGTCAAAACCGTCGTCGTCGGACATGGCGGTGCAGTAACCTGGTTGAATGCCGAGCATACAACTTAAAGGTAAGGATCCGGTTCGACCGCCCGCGCAGAAACAGGATTCGCCATGATCCCGACCGCCCAGGCCGACGCGCTGCTGGGGAGACTGGCCGACGCGCTGGGGAGCCCGGTCGAGATCTTCTTCGCCGAATGCGCGCCCGCGGCCGGGCGCGCGTCCGGGGACGCGCCACCGGATTGCGACGCGCTGCCGACGCTGGAGCTGCTCCGTCTGTGGGAATCGCTGCGGGAGCCGGTGAGCCGGGAGCGGGTGCTGGCCGCCGCCCGGCAGGAGGCCCGAACCCTGCGAGCGAGCCGCGCGGAGGACGCGGCGGCCGGCTGACCGGAGCTCGCCGCGCAGATCCGGGACGCGGCGGTCGGATCGGGCCGTCTCGATCAGGGGCTCGCGGCGGGCGGCGCGGGTACGGCCGCGAAGGTCAGGGCCGTCGCGGGCAGGGCGGGCGTGGCCGGCCTGTCCTGCTGAGCCGGCTTCTCCTGCTTCTCCAGCTTGGCCGTGCGCCTGTCGCGCTTCTCGTAGAAGGCGTTGCCGCCGGCGACGGCCACGTAGTGCATGTTCGTGTAGGGGAAGCGGTGGCCCGCGGTGTGGAAGAACATCGCCTTCCCGACCTTCGGGTGCCGCTCGCCGGCCAGGACGGCGTCGGCGGCGTCGGCGACCTTCTGGAGATCCTTCTCCTGCATCGGCTTGGTGAGGACGCCCGGCGCGAACTGTCCCGGCTGCCCGACCACCGCGCAGATGCCGCCCGGGAAGATCGCGTTCTCGAGCCGGTTCATCACGACCGTGCCGACGGCGACCAGCCCGTCGCTGTCGCTCCTGTTCGACTCGAAGTACATGGCGCGGCCCAGACAGTCGCGCTCGGCGTCGCTGACGACCATCGGCGGCTTGCGGTCGGGGATCGATCCCGTCGTGAGCACCGGCGACGCGGTGTTGCAGGCCCCCAGGCCGCCGGCCGCCGCCAGAACGATCAGTGCAGGACCGACCTTCGTCCTCTCGCTACCCCGCATGCATCCGCGCTCCGTGCTCCTCCAGCCTGACCAGCCGGGCGGTGTTCCGCTCCGACCGGACGAAGGCCAAGCTTGACGGCACGTTCGCGGCGAGGATGTGGCGAGGCTGTCCCGTTTCGGGACCGGACGGGGAGCCTCAGTGCTGGCCCTGGCCCGCGGCCAGGACGGTCACGCCCAGGGCGATCACCCCGATGCCCACCAGCATCGTCGGGTTTAGCGCCTCGCCGTACAGCCACGCGCCGCCGAGCGCCGCGCCGATCATGCCGATCCCCGACCAGATCGCGTAGACCACGCCGATCGGCAGCATGTCCATGCTGGTCGACATCAGCCACAGGGCGGTGCCGTAACCGACGGCCACGATCACCGTCGGCCCCGGGCGGGTGAGGCCGTCGGCGGCCTTCAGCGCCAGGGTGGCGGTCACCTCCGCGCCGATGGCGAGCCCGAGGATCAGGTACGGATTCATGGCACGGCGGACTTTCGGGCTGCGCGGGCTGGGTGAGTCGGGCGGTCGAGGCGTGTAGAACCAGGTTCGAATCGGACGCCCGCGCGGACGGGGCGGCGCTGGACCGGCCCGGATCCGTGTCGAAACGGCCGCGGGACGTCGGCGGCCGCCGGACACAAGGCCACAGATCCGTGAACATTTCCGAACCGGCGGCTCGCCGCTTCGCGGGCGACGGACCGGCCCGGCGCCGGGGCCGATTGGGGCTTTCGTTAAGGCCTGCTGATCATGGTGACCGCGCGCCGTCCCGCCCCGGGGCCGGCCGCGCGACAGCGACGATCCAGAGCGACACAGATCCAGCATGACCGCGTCCTTGGCGATCCCGGATTCTCCGGCCCGCGCGCGCCGGGGCCGCCGCTGGGGCGCGATCGCCGCGGCGGGCGGCGCCGCGATCGCGGGCTGCGCCTGGACCGCGGCCGCGCTGATCAACGTCCCCGATCCCGTCACCCTGACGGCGCTCGCGGTCATCGAGCCGTCGTCGGTGGGCACGTGGTTCCCGAGCCGGATCGTCCAGGCCCCGGCCCGGGCGAGCGACCTGCCGGCGCGGCCGCGCCCGATCCTCGACCGCGTCCCCTGGAAGGGCAAGACGGTCCCGCTGATGACGGTGCTGGAGGCGACCCACACCAACGCGTTCCTGGTGCTGCAGGACGGCGTCCTGATCCACGAGTGGCAGCGCGCAGGCACCGGACCGGAGACACTGTTCCCCTCGTGGTCGGTGGCGAAGTCCGTCGTCTCGCTGCTGGTCGGCGCCGCGGTGGCGCGGGGTCAGCTCGCCGAGACCGACCGGGTCTCCACTCTCCTGCCCGAGCTGCGGAACGGCGCGGTCTTCGGCCAGATCACCGTGCGCAACCTCCTCGACATGGCGAGCGGGATCGCCGTGCCGGAGAACTACGACCCCCGGCATCCCCTGACCGGCACCGCCGGCATGTACCTGACGCGCGATCTCACGGCCTTCGTGCGCGACAACGCCCACCTGGCGTTCAAGCCCGGCACCAAGGGCCGCTACCGCAGCATCGACACCGAGCTGCTCGGCCTGATCCTCGCCCGGGTCGAGGGCAAGCCGCTGGCCGACATCCTCTCGGAGCGGATCTGGAAGCCGATGGGCGCCCAGGCCGACGCCACCTGGAACCTCGACCGGCCCGGCGGCATCGAGAAGGCGTTCTGCTGCATCAACGCGACGGCCCGCGACTTCGCCCGCCTCGGCCTTCTGGTGGCCGACCAGGGCCGGTCGGGCGATCACCGCATCATCCCGGGCCGCTGGATCGAGCGGATCATGACGCCGGCCCGGCGCGACGTCGACGGCTGGCAGTACTCGGCCCAGTGGTGGCACGCCCCGGGCGGCGAGGACGACGACATCTCGGCGATCGGCGTCTACGGCCAGTACATCTACGTGAACCGCGCGACCGGCACGGTGATCGTGAAGCTCAGCGACCACGGCGCCGAGCAGGACGAGGTCGACACGCTGGCGGTGATGCAGGCCATCGCGGGCGACCTCGCTGCCGGCCGCCCCGCCGCCCGCAAGGACCCCTGAGCGGGCGACCGCGGTCCCGAGCCCCGATCGGGCCGGGATCAGGCTTCTGTCGGGCCGGCTCCCGGCACGGAGGGCTGCCGGGCGATCGGGCTCAGGGGCGCGAGGTCCCGCGCCCGCCAGTTGCGCAGGAGCCGCCAGCCGACCCGCTTCCAGGCGATCGACGGCACTGGCGAGGCCGGATCCACGAGGGCGCTCAGCGCCCGCGTGTAGTCGAGGACGAGGCCCGGGGTCCAGGTCATGGACCGCGCCCCGTTGCGCAGGAAGGCCGCCGCCCAGAATTCCGGCGTGGTCAGCGCCGCCGCGAGCCGCCGCCAGGGATGCCCGCCGCAGCTGAACGCGCCCTCCACGGCGATGTCCAGCGCCCGCGCCACCGTGGTGGAGCAGTTGCGGCTGATGAAGTTGTAGGTGGTGTCGCGGCTGTACTGCGCCCAGAACGCCCGCAGCCGGGCGGCGTCGATGCCGTTCAGCGTCACCGCCACCGTCGCGGGGCACCAGTCCGCCACCTCCGCGGCGTGCGAGGGCAGGAAGCGCCCGGGCACGTCGTTCTCCGGGCCCGCGCGCAGGCTCGAGCGCAGGTTGGCGGGGGAGCGGTCGATCTCCACCGCGGGGTAGTGGCTGACGTAGAGGTCATCGCCCTGCTGCAGGGCCGCGTGGCCGGTGGAGAAGCGCCCGGCCTTGTCCACGGAAGCGACGTAGCGCCGGATCAGCCGCTGGCCGGCGGGGGTGGTCGCCTGCCCGGTGGGCGTCCAGACATAGACCGTCAGGCTGCCGGGCTCGTCGCCGCTGACCGATACCGCCGGCTCGGCGGTGCCCAGGCGCCGGGTGCGCAGCCCGACCAGCGCGAGGTTGGCGCCGTTCAGGATCAGGAACATGCCGATGCAGTAGCCGACCGTGCCGGCGTACCATGTCGGCCAGGGCTGGAGATGGAACAGGCCGAAGGCGATGCTGAGGCCGCCGAGGGCGACCGACATCCGCCAGCCAGCGAATTTCAGCAGGCCGGCGATCGTGATCCGGACGAGGCCGTCGACCACGAAGGCGACGCCGAAGATCATGGCGAGCAGGAAGGTGCTGTGCTTCGTGGCCATCATGATCAGCACGGCCATGACCGACAGCAGCGCGCCCTTGGCGAGGCGCAGGCGGCGCGCGGCGCCGATCGCGGACGCGCCGACGACGAGGGAACTCACGCCCTCGGCCAGGAGGATCAGGCCGAACCAGCGGTCCGGGACGTGGAGCGCACCGTCGAGGGAATCGATCACCACCAGGAGGCCGAGCGACGACCACAGCAGGCCGGTGGCGGCGATGAGGTGCCAGTGACGGCGGACCGCGGCCCGACCGACGAGCAGCATCCAGAGGGGCGGCATCCGGCCGCCGACCGCGTCCGCGGCGCCCGGTCCGGGCGCTTCGAGCGCGGAGAGCGCGCGCGGGATAGTGGTCGCACAGGGTCCGGACATAGGGGTCGCCCTCGATAGCGCGCGTCGACGGGCCTCTCGCACGGATGCCGCCGTGCCGTCACGGCCGGAACGAGGCTCCCGACGCGCGAGCGTTCCGCGACGCGCCCGGCGCGCACGATCCACGCCTTGCCTGAGAACTTTGTTAATCGCGGCCCGGCCGGGGCGCCAGCGCCCGCGGAGAGGCCGAGGAGAGGCCGAGAAGAGGCCCCGCGGATCCCGGAATCCCGACGCGCGCCGCCCGACCGAAGGTCAGCAGGGACGCGGGCCGCGGTCCGATCGACCCGTAACCGGGCGGCATCCGCGATCCGTCCCTGTCTCCGCCGCTGATTCGCGCCCCTGCAGCCTGTCATCGCGCGGCCGTTCGCAGTCATCGCGGACAGCCTCCCGGACCGGAGGCCGAAACTGCGCACTGTTTGCGAGACGCCGCCGGCCTAGCAACCTCATGTTGCCTCCCAAGAACAGAAAATGTTCAAAGAACATCCTAAGATAAAGTATAGACAAAATAGACAGTTTTGGTATAGTTACGCGCCAATCTTGGCACACTCGAAGCAATTCGGCGCATGCTTGGGCGGTAAAAGCTGATCACAGCCTCAGCTTTATCGATGCGTCGGTTTTCATGCCTCGATTTTCGGTACTGGGGGATTCATGAACACCATTGATTTGAACGAAAAGACCTCGGACCTGAACACAGACCTGATCAAGTGCACGGCATCACTGGTCGCGGCCTACGTGTCTCGGAATGCGGTGGGCGTGGGAGACCTGCCGGTTCTGATCGACCAGGTGCACACGGCCATATCGGTGCTGCAGGGCGGCGGTTCGGGATCCGGTCCCGGCTGGACCGGCCCGACGGCGGCGCAGATCGAGGCTTCGATCCAAGAGGACGGCCTGATCAGCTTCATCGACGGCCGGTCCTACAAGACCCTGAAGCGTCACCTCACGGCGCACGGCCTCACGCCGGAGCGTTACCGGGCGAAGTACGGCCTGCCGGCCGACTACCCGATGGTGGCCCCGGGCTACGCCGCCAAGCGCTCGGAGATCGCCAAGGCGATCCAGCTCGGCCACAAGGCGGCCTGAGGCGGCCTAGTCCGCGTCGCCCTGGCCCGCACCGCCCTGGATCGGCGGCCCCGTCCGGGCCACCGCGGGACGCGGGCGCGGGAATGCCTGACGGCGGATCACCCGATCCGCCCGTCCCGGTCTCCGCGCTGGGGTCGGGGGCCCGGGGGGGGCCAGCGCGGAGACCGACCCCGATGACCCGGCAGGGCGGATCCCGCGAGCGCCCGCCTGTCGCGCGGGCCGCTCAGACCCGGGCGACCGCCAGGGTCCCGTCATCGATGGGGACGAAGCGGACGCCGGCCCGGCGCAGCGCCTCGACCGCGTGCAGGCGGGACCGGCTTCCCCGATGCTCGCTGTCCTCTTCCAGACGCCGCACCGTGGAATGCGACAGGCCGCTCGCCTGAGCGAGTTCCATCATCGACCAGTCGAGGAGCGCCCGCGCGGCCCGCAGGTGGTGGCCGCTCACGGAATGCTCCAGCCCCTCGTGCAGGCCGACCGGGGGCGGGGCGTGGTTGCGGACGGGGTATTTGAGCCCGCAGCGACCCAGGTAGGTCCCGTCCGGATCCCAGACCGGCATCGTGAGGATCCGGAAGTGCCAGAGCTCGCCGTTGGCGAGGCGCTCGTGGGCGCCCCCCTGGAAGAACGCCCGCCGCTCGATCTGCTCCAGGGCCGCCGCCCGGAAGCCAGCGCGCTCCTCGGGAACGATCAGGATATACGGCTCGGCGCAGATCTCCTCCAGCGGGAGCCCGTGGACCTGGGCGACGGCGAACGGGATGTCCCGGACGCGGTCGAGTCCCATCGAGAAGGTCGTGATGTGCTCCGTGAGGTAGAGCGCGCTCTGCCGGCGGCGCTCCTCCTGCCGCAGGCGCGCCAGCTGCTCGCGGTCGCTCACGTCGAGCGCCGTGCCGCTGAGGGCGACGGGCCGCCCCTCCGCCGAGACGCGCACCTCCATCGTCAGCGAGAGCGTGCGCACCGTGCCGTTCGTCCGGATCACCCGGACGATGACCTCGCGGGGCACGTGCCCCTGCCGGATGTCCGCCAGCGCCGGCATGAGAGGCCGGTCCTCGGGATGGATCAGGCTCAGCAACAGGTCGTAGCGCGCCTTCGCGGCGTTCGGAACGAGCCCGAGCAGCCGGTAGAACCCGGGCGACCAGACCTGCTCCTCGCCCGCGAAGATCCAGCTCCAGGCCCCACTCACGCCCCGACTTTCCGTGAGAGTCAGGAACTCTCCCGACGAGAAAGTCAGAGCGCTTAAAGCAGTATGGAACATCTCAGCACCGTTCGAACCGTATCACCGTTCCCGCCGTTCGGCCACGAGAATTTTTCCGGCACGAAACTTCACCATTCATCCGAGATTTCTTCGGATCCGGCACGTATCTCCGTCAACATGGAGACCATGATCGATAAACATCTTGCAGCGACATTCCGAACAGACGCGATTTGTTCCCGATCGAACGGATTCGTTCCTGCCGCGCTGTGAGCGGAGGTTTCCGGGATCCTCGACCGCATCCCGCTCGCCGGCGCGTTCGGCACACACCACCTCGACAGCAACGCGACCGGATCTCGCTCGACGATGCACCTAGTTGCGACGGTCGTTCTCTGACCTTCGGTGTTTAAGAATGGTGATTTTCCGTTCCGGCTTTGAATCGAACTTCAGAAAAGCGCATCCCCGATATTCGATGCCGAGTCATGGCCGCCTATTACAGATAATATTGTAAATGCTGCTCAGTATATATGATTACATAACCGGTCGTGATGCGAATATTACAACAAATTCGCGAATTATAGATACATAAATCCCACGAAATCGGCAGATTGTTGCGCCGATCCTTGGATCGCCGAGGCTTCGCAGACGGGCGCGCGACGGGGCCATGCGAGCGCGGCCGACGCGGCGAGGTCGGGACCGGGACCGGTGGCGATTGACAGGCCGGGCCGTACAATGCGGGGACACGGGGTCGCGCACCGGGAGGAACCGCATGAGGGTCGCCTGCATCGGCGAGTGCATGGTCGAACTGTCCGAACGCCCGGACGGGAATCTGGTCCGGGGCTTCGGCGGCGACACGCTGAACACCGCGCTCTACCTCGCGCGCCTCGGCGTCGCGGTGGACTACGTGACCGCGCTGGGCGACGACATCTGGAGCGACGAGATGGCGGCGGCCTGGGGCCGCGAGGGCATCGGCCTCGACCGGGTCCGGCGCCTGCAGGGCCGGATGCCGGGCCTCTACATCATCCGCACGGATGCCGACGGCGAGCGCAGCTTCCATTACTGGCGCGACCGGGCCGCGGCCCGGGACCTCTTCACCGAGCCGGGCGCCGCCGAGACGGAGGCGGAGCTGGAGCGCTACGACCTCGTCTACCTGTCCGGCATCAGCCTCTCGCTCTACGGCGAGACCGGGCGCGCCGCCCTGTTCGAGACGCTGTCGCGCCTGCGGGAGCGGGGCGGGCAGGTCGCCTTCGACACCAATTACCGTCCCCGCGGCTGGCCCGACCGGGACGAGGCCTGGGCGGCCTTCCGCGCGGCCCTGGACCTGGCCGACGTGATCTTCGCCTCGGCCGAGGATCTGGACTGGCTGTTCGGCGCGTCGGGCGAGGACGAGGTGCTGCGCCACCGCGGCCGGGCCGAGATCGTGCTCAAGACCTCCGACGGATCCGGCCCCGTCGCCCGGGTGCTGCACGGCCCGGCCGACACCGCCGTGCCGGCCGGGCGCGCCGCGCGGGTCGTCGACACGACGGCGGCGGGCGACAGTTTCGCGGCGGGCTACCTCGCGGCGCGCATCGCCGGGCTGGCACCGGAAGCCGCCGCCGCCGAGGCGCACCGCCTCGCCGGGGCGGTGATCGGGCATCGCGGCGCCGTGATTCCCCGGGACGCGATGCCGGTCCCCGCCGCCCGACCGCCGGGTCCGGACGCCTGAGGGAGGCGGGGCCGCCCTTGAGGCGGACAAGCGCAACCGCTACCTCTCTGCCAGCGGGGGACGGCCCTCGCAGCGTCATCGCCGCGCGTGGTGCGGCCGAGAGGGCACCCGTGGCGCCGATTCCCCCGCCGATCCAGGTTCCCGAGCCCGACGCCGCGGCGGGCGGCGGCACCCCGAAGACGCGGGTCAGCGCGCGCGGCCGGCTGCGCACCTATTTCCTCACCGGCATCATCGTCGCCGGCCCGCTCGCCATCACCGCCTACATCACGTGGTGGTTCATCGCGCTGATCGATTCGTTCGTGAAGCCGCTGGTGCCGGCGAGCTACCTGCCGGACCACTACCTGCCGTTCTCGATCCCGGGCCTCGGCCTCGTGATCGCGTTCCTGGCAGTGACCCTGCTGGGCTTCCTCACGGCGAACCTCGTCGGACGCTCGGTGATCGAGTTCGGCGAGGTCCTGCTGGCGCGGACCCCCGTGATCTCCGGCCTCTACAAGGGCCTGCGGCAGATCTTCGAGACGCTGTTCTCGGCCAACGGCACCTCGTTCCGCACGGTGGGGCTCGTGGAGTTCCCCGTGAAGGGCACGTGGTCGGTGGTGTTTTTGTCCGCCCCGGCGGCCCACGAGGTCGAGGGGGCGCTGCGGGCCCGGGGGGCGCCGGCGGACGACCTCGTCGGCGTCTTCCTGCCCTGCGCGCCGAACCCGACCACGGGCTTCTTCTTCTACCTGCCGCGCGCGGATGTGGTGGAGCTTGCCATCAGCGTCGACGACGCCGCCAAGCTGGTGATGTCGGCCGGGGTGATCCAGCCGGAGGACCCGCAGGGCCGCCTCAACGCCATGGCGGCCACCCTGCGGACGGCCCAGCAGGCCGGCGGACCGCTGCCCCGCCGGGAGCCGCAGGACGCGTGATGCGGCGCCAGGCGGGGCAGC
>NZ_JBKFBI010000122.1:0-18757 GCF_053346095.1 Methylobacterium sp. A52T
CTCGCCGTGCGGACGGCGCCCGCCGGCGCCCCGGCCGCGACGGTCCTGCGGCGGGCGCCGGCGCGGCGGCGCAGGACGTAGAGCGTCAGGCCGGTCGCCGCGAAGCCCGGCATGGCCAGCGCCGCGAGGCAGAACAGCAGCGCGACGAGGTCGCCGAAGAAGCGGCCGCGATGCACCTCCAGGACGTTGTCCAGGAGGCGCCGGCCCAGCGGCGCGTCGCCGGCCCGCTCGGAGGCCAGCAGCGCGCCCGTGGCGGGATCGTAGCGGGCCTCGTTGCGGGCGCTCGGCGCGTCGACGCCCTTCGGCAGCCAGCGGATGCGGATCGCCTTCGTGTCGGCGCCCGGCAGGGTCAGGACCGCCGTCCCGGCCTCCGCGCCGGTCCGCGCCCGGAAATCCGCCCAGGCGCGGTCGACGGCCGCGCCGTCGGCGGCGGGATCGGCCGGCTTTCCGGCGGCCCTGCGGCCGGCCGGCTTCGCGGGGTCGGGGGCGCCCACGAGCAGCCGCGTCGCGCCGTCCTTGAACGACGGGTAGGACCACGTCAGGCCGCTCAGCGCGATGACCAGGTAGACCGGCAGGAGCCAGGTCCCGACCACGGCGTGCAGCGACCACCAGCGCGGCCGTCCGGGCCGCGACAGGGCCGGCTTCAGCCAGATCCGCCAGCGGTGGATCCGGGGCCAGCGCAGGTAGAGGCCGGTCGCCAGGAAGGCCAGCAGCGCCAGGGTGCAGGCGCCCGTCACCGTGCGGCCCCAGCCCTTGGACCCGCCGGGCAGCAGCAGCCAGCGGTGCAGGTCCCGCACCGTCGTGAAGGCGCCCTCCAGCCGCACCGGGCCGAGCAGCGCGCCGTCGTAGGGGTCGGCGTAGGCGGCGGGCGGCCGCGCGCGGGTCTCGGGATCGCGGGCGAAGCGGACGTGGACGCTCGCGCGCGGGTCGTCCGACAGGGTCAGCACGTTGGCGACGCGGCCGCCCGCCTGCGCGTCGATCCGCGCCGCCAGCGCCGCGGGGGGCAGCGCCGTCCGCCCGGCCGCCTCGACCGTCAGCCTGTCGCGGTTGGCGAAGGCGGTGACCGCCTCCTCGTAGCTCATCAGCGCCCCGGTCAGGCCCATCAGGGCGAGGACGAGGCCGGCGGTGAGGCCGAGCGCCCAGTGCAGGCGGAAGAGCAGGGTCCGGAGGGAGGGAATCGGCAGCGTCATGGCGGTGCCGGCTGCCTAGCAGAGTCCGGCCACGCTGACGACGCGGCGGGACGCAACGCCGTCCCGCCGGTGAGTCTCAGGTGATCGGCGCGGGGTTGAACAGGGTCAGGTCGTTGAACAGCCCCCACCGGTCCGACCAGGGGCGCTTGCGCCCGCTCGCCACGTCGAGGATCAGGTGGAACAGCTCCCAGCCGACCTCCTCGATCGTCGCCGCGCCGGTGGCGATGCGGCCGGCGTCGAGGTCGATCAGGTCGGACCAACGCTCGGCCAGCTCCGTGCGGGTGGCGACCTTGATCACCGGCGCCTGACTGAGGCCGTAGGGCGTGCCGCGGCCGGTGGAGAACACCTGCAGGGTGATGCCCGAGGCGAGTTGCAGCGTGCCGCAGACGAAGTCGCTCGCCGGCGTCGCGGCGAAGATCAGGCCCTTCTCGCGGACGCGCTCGCCCGGCGCCAGGACCCCGGAGATCGCGCTCGTGCCGGACTTGGCGACCGAGCCCAGCGCCTTCTCGACGATGTTGTTGAGCCCGCCCTTCTTGTTGCCCGGCGACGGGTTGGCCCGGCGGTCGGCCTCGCCCTTGGCGAGGTAGGCGTCGTACCACGCCATCTCGCGGACCAGCGCCGCGGCGACCTCCGGGCTCTTCGCCCGGGGGGTGAGGAGGTGGATCGCGTCGCGCACCTCCGTCACCTCGGAGAACATCACGGTGGCGCCGCAGCGGACCAGCAGGTCGGCCGCGAAGCCGAGCGCCGGGTTGGCGGTGACGCCCGAGAACGCGTCGCTGCCGCCGCATTGCAGGCCGACGACCAGCTCGGAGGCCGGGCAGGTCTCGCGGGTCCGGCGGTTCAGCACCTCCAGGCGGGCCTCCGCCATGGTCAGGATGCTGTCGATCATGGCCGAGAAGCCGTGGTGGCGCTCGTCCTGCAGCCGCACCACCCCGTCGCCGGCCGCGCCGCTGTCGGGCAGGAGCCGCTCCGAGACGAGCTTCTCGCAGCCGAGGCCGACGACCATGACCTCGCCGCCGAAATTCGGGTTCTGCGCGAGGCTCTGGAGGGTCCGGATCGGCACCACCGCCTCGGGGGCGTTGATGGCGACGCCGCAGCCGTAGGCGTGGGTCAGGCCGACCACGTCGTCGACGTTGGGGTAGCGCGGCAGCAGCTCCTGCTTGATCCGCCGGATCGCCACGTCGAGGGTGCCGGCGACGCACTGCACGCTGATCGAGATCGCCAGGATGTTCTTGGTGCCCACCGACCCGTCCGGGTTGCGGTAGCCCTCGAACGTGTAGCCCTCGAGCGGGGGCAGGGGGGCCGGCACGCGGGTGGCCATCTCCAGGGCGTCGAGGGCGGGGGCGACCGGCGTCGCGACGCGGGATTCCTCCACCCAGGCGCCCCGCGGGATCAATCGCGTCGCGATGCCCACCACCTCGCCGTAGCGGCGGACCTCGCCGCCCTCCGGGATGTCGGTGAGCGCCACCTTGTGGCCCTGCGGCACGAACTCGACGAGCTCCAGCCCGTCCGGGAACACCGTCCCGGCCGGCAGCCCGAAGGCGTTGACCACGATCGCGACGTTGTCGCTGTCGCTCAGGCGGATCGTGCGCGGCACGTCGCCTGCGGCCCCTGCGGCCCTTCCGGTCCCCGCGCCGACCGGGTGCGGGCGGGTCGGGGCTTCGATCTCGGCCTGCATCGGATGCTCCTTCCGTCTCGCGCCCGTCCGGGCTCCTGTCGGGATCAGGCGGCGTCGCCGACCGCGTGGTTCGCCAGGGCCTCCAGGGCCTTCACCATGGCGGAGTGGTCCCAGGCCGCGCCGCCCTGGGCCACGCAGGCCGAGAACAGCTGCTGCGCCAGCGCCGTGGCGGGCAGGCTGAGGCCGAGCGTCCGGGCGTTGTCCAGGGCGAGGTTCAGGTCCTTCTGGTGCAGGCCGATGCGGAAGCCGGGATCGAAGGTCCGCTCGATCATCCGCGCGCCGTGCAGCTCCAGGATCCGCGAGGTGGCCAGCCCGCCGGTGATCGCCTGCCGCACCTTGGCGGGGTCGGCGCCGGCCTTCGAGGCGAAGAGCAGCCCCTCGGCCACCGCCTCGATGGTCAGGGCGACGATGATCTGGTTGGCGACCTTAGCGACCTGCCCCGAGCCGACCGGGCCGACATGCGTGACCGTCTTGCCCATCGCGGCGAACAGGGGCTCGGCGCGCGCGAAGGTCTCGGCCTCGCCGCCGACCATGATCGAGAGCGCGGCGTTCTTGGCCCCGACCTCGCCGCCGGAGACCGGCGCGTCGAGATAGGCGCCGCCCCGCTCGGCGATCCGGGCGGCGAAATCCTTGGTGGCCAGCGGCGCGATCGAGCTCATGTCGATCACGGTCTTGCCCGGGCTGAGCCCCTCGGCGACGCCGCCCGCGCCGAACAGGACCTGCTCCACGTCCGGGGTGTCGGGCAGCATCAGGATGATCGTGTCGGCGCGCTCGGCCACCTCGGCCGCGGTGGCGCAGGCGGTGCCGCCCGCCGCGAGCAGGGCCTCGGGCACGCCGCGCCGGGTCTTGAGGAACAGGCTGTGGCCCGCCGCGATCAGGTGTCCGGCCATGGGCGTGCCCATGATGCCGAGGCCGATGAATCCGATGTTCATGGGTACGATCCCGTTGCGGAACTCAGGCGCGGAACTCACGCGCGGAAGCGGGCGGCGAGCGCCTCGGAGCTGCGGGCGAGCAGCCCCATGTCGGAGCCCACCGCGGTGAAGCGGGTGCCGGCCGCGATGTAGCGGCGGGCCAGCTCCTCGCTCGGCGTGAGGATGCCGGCCTGCTTGCCGGCCCGGACGATCCGGGCGACCGCCGCCTCGATGGTGGTGACCACCTCCGGGTGGCCCTGCTGGCCGACATAGCCGAGGCTGGTGGAGAGGTCGCCGGGCCCGATGAACACGCCGTCCACGCCCTCCACGGCGGCGATCGCGTCCAGATTGTCGAGGGCGCGGCGGGACTCGACCTGCACCGCCACGAAGATCTCGGCCTCGCAGCGGGTGTGGTAGTCCTTGATCCGGCCGAACCGGGCGGCGCGGGGCGCCTGCGAGAAGCCGCGGATGCCGCGGGGCGCGTAGCGCGTCGCCGCGACCACCCGGGCGGCCTGCGCGGCGTCGTCGATGTTGGGGATCATCAGCGACTGCGCGCCGGCGTCGAGGATCCGCTTGATGGTGATCGGGTCGTCGCTCGGCACCCGCACCATCGGGTGCGTGTCGCCCTCCATCATCGCCTGGAGCTGGGCGTAGATGTCCCGGAGGTCGTTGGCCGAGTGCTCCATGTCGAGGAGCAGCCAGTCGAACCCGGCCCCGGCGACCACCTCGGTGGAGATGGGACTGGCGAGGCTGCACCACAGGCCGATCTGCTGGCGCCCCTCGGCGAGGGCCGCCTTGAAGCGATTGGTGAGGCTGTCCATCACGATCCTCCCTGGGGGCGTCGCGGCGTCTGCGCGCCGTCCGCCCCATCACGCGCAGCCTTCCGCCGCGAGGTCAAAGCCAAACACTGGATCGATCGATGCGGATCGCGCATCGATCGACCGCGCGGGCTCACGCGGGCGGCATCTCGGCCACGATCGAGACCAGCTGGGCGATGAGCGGGTCGTCCGCGTCGCGCCGCCACGCGAGGAGCAGTTCCACCGGGCGCGGCGCCGGCAGGACGAGGGGGCGGAACACCACGCCCTCGAAGCGCAGGCGCTCGGCGGCGGCCGGCACCAGGGCGATGCCGAGCGCCGCCCGGACCAGGGCCAGGATCGAGTGGATCTGCGTCAGCTGCTGGACCGTCGGGGGCCGGATCTCGGCCTCGGCGAGCAGGCCCAGGACGAGGTCGTGGAAGTAGCGCGCCTCGTTGGGCGCGTAGCCGATGAGCGGCTCGCGCCCGAGATCGGCGGGGGTGAGCCCGTCGCGCAGGGCCAGGGGGTTCCCGGCCGGCAGGGCCACCACCAGGGGCTCGGCCAGCGCCCGGACGGCGATCAGGTCCGGGTGCGTCACGGGCGGGCGCACCAGCGCGGCGTCGATCCGGCCGGCGAGCAGCTCCTCGATCTGGTCCTTGCTGACCATCTCGCGCAGCGCGAGCGTCACGTCCGGCAGCGCCCGCCGGAACGCGGTGACGAGGCGCGGCAGGAAGTCGTAGGCCGAGGCCGCCGTGAAGCCGAACTTGAGGACGCCCGCGCGCCCCGCCGCGACCTGCCGGGTGACGTGCGTCGCGGTCTCGGCGAGCCGCAGGATGCGCTGCGCCTCGGGCAGGAAGCTGCGGCCGGCGGCGGTCAGCCGGACCGTGCGGCTGGTGCGCTCCAGGAGCTGCACGTCGAGGACGCGCTCCAGGACCTGGATCTGCCGCGACAGCGGCGGCTGCGTCATGTTCAGCCGGGCGGCCGCACGCCCGAAATGCAGCTCTTCCGCCACGGCGGCGAAGCACCGGAGCTGGCTGAAGTCGAACATGAAGGCTCCCTCTCCCGGACCGCGGCGCGGTCCGGGCGGGAGCATAAGGCCTTCGCGGCGGCCACGCTGCGATCGCCGCCCTCATCCAATTAGGTAAGGCGGCGGCCTCCGGGCCCGACCGGCCTACGGGGTCACCTCGTGCCCGGCGTAGTCGATCCGGCCGTCCGGCCCCTTGGTCCACTCGTAGATGACGTAGTCGGGCCGGGTGAGGTCGCCCTTCCCGTCGTAGGCGATCGGCCCGACCACCGTGTCCACCGGCTCGCCCCGGTGCAGCCAGTCGGCGAGCGTCTTCCCGTCGCTGGAGCCGGTCTCGGCCATCGCCTTGGCCAGGACCTGCACGGCCGCGTAGGCGTAGAGCGTGTAGGCCTCGGGATCGATGCCCCGGGCGTTGAACGCCGCCACCACGCCCCTGGCGTTCGGGTTCTTGCGGGCGTCCGGCGCGAAGGTCATCAGGGTCCCGGCCGCGCCCGGACCGGCGATCTGGACGAATTCCTTGTCGGGGATGGCGTCGCCGCTCATCATGCGGGCGGCCAGCCCCTGATCGCGCATCTGCCGGATGATCAGCCCGGCCTCGGTGTGCACGCCGCCGAAATAGACGACGTCGACGTTGGCGGACTTCATCTTGGAGACGAGCGCCGCGTAATCCTTCTCGCCCGGGTTGATGCCCTCGAACAGCACCTCCTTGCCGCCCTTGGCCTTGAAGGCCTTCAGCGTCTCGTCGGCCAGACCCTTGCCGTAGGGGGTCTTGTCGTGGACGAAGGCGACCTTCTTGCCCGGGAAGTGCGCGGCCAGGTAGCTGCCCGCCACCGCGCCCTGCTGGTCGTCGCGGCTGCAGGTGCGGAACGTGTTCCACATCCCGCGCTCGGTGAACTTCACGCTCGTGGAGGCCGGCGTGACCTGGATGATGCCGGCGTCGAGGTAGACGTCAGAGGCCGGGATCGTGACGCCGGAATTGTAGTCGCCGACGACCATCTTCACGCCGTCGCTGGCGAACTTGTTGGCCACCGAAACGCCCTGCTTCGGGTCGGAAGCGTCGTCGCCGACCGTGACGGTCAGCGTCGTGCCCTTCAGCGTGCCGGCCCTGTTGATGTCCTCGACCGCCTGGCTCACGCCGTTCCGGATCTGGGCGCCGAAGGCCGCGTTCGGCCCGGTCATGGGCGCGGCGACGCCGATCTTCACCGGCGCGCCGCCCTCCTGACCTCGCGCCGCGGTCATGAACAGCAGCCCGGCCAGGCCGGCCATCAGTAATCGCGTCATCTTTCCCCCAAGATGTGGCCGGACAGATCGCCGACGAACGCTGAATTCGGATAGATCAACGCGGAGCCCCGCGCGTCGAGTCGCAGATCACCCGGCGCGATCCTGTCGCTCACCTTCACCGGGGTCAAGGTTTCGGGACGGGCCGAGATGGTCACCGGCGCGGGCGCGCGATCGGCCGACGGGCGCTCACGGAGCCGTGCGGCGGCCCGAAGGCCCGACGGGTCGGGATGGCGCCGATGATGCATCGGGCCGGCGCATCCGCAGCAACCCGCCGTGACCGATGACCGCCTCCCGTCCCCGCCGCACCCCCAGCCCCGGCCGACCGGGCCCGCGTCCGGGACGCGGCTGATGGGGCCGCGCGCGGACGAGGATCAAGACGGGGATCGGGGCGAGGGTCGGGACGCGTCGGTGGACTGGGCCGAGCGCCGCCGGATCGCCGAGCAGGGCCGCGGCGACCGGGCGTGGTCGCTCTGGGGCCCCTATCTCAGCGAGCGGCAATGGGGGACCGTGCGGGAGGATTACAGCCCCTGCGGCAACGCCTGGGCCGCCCTGACGCACGAGGACGCCCGCTCGCGCGCCTATCGCTGGGGCGAGGACGGGCTGGCCGGGATCTGCGACGAGCGCGGCAACCTGTGCCTTTCCCTCGCCCTCTGGAACGGGCGCGACCGCATCCTCAAGGAGCGGCTGTTCGGCCTGACCAACCAGGAGGGCAACCACGGCGAGGACGTGAAGGAGGTCTACCACTACCTCGACGCGGTCCCGAGCCACGCCTACCTGAAGATGCTGTACCGCTACCCGCAGGCGGCCTTCCCCTACGCGGACCTCGTCGGCGAGAACGGTCGGCGCGGGCGGGAGCAGCCCGAGTACGAGATCGAGGAGACGGGCGTCTTCGACGGGGACCGGTTCTTCGACGTCACCGTGGAGTACGCCAAGGCCGACGCCGACGACGTCCACGCGGTGATCACCGCGCTGAACCGGGGGCCGGAGCCCGCCGACCTCCACCTCGTCCCGCAGCTCTGGTTCCGCAACACGTGGTCGTGGGAGGCCGGGCAGGTGCGCCCGCGGATCGCCCGCGCGCCCGACGGGGGCGCGGTCTGCACGCACGAGCGGCTCGGGCCGTACCGGCTCGCCTTCGACGGGGCGCCGGACCTGCTGTTCTGCGAGAACGACACCAACCTGCGGCTGCACGGCGGCCAGCCGGACGCCGCGGGGCCGTTCAAGGACGGTCTCCACGCGGCGATCGTCGACGGCGATCCCGCTTCGGTGCGCCGGGACGCGGGCACCAAGCTCGGCCTGCACTACGCCCTGCGGCTGGCGCCCGGGGAGACCGCCCGGATCCGCCTGCGGCTGTCGGCGGGCCTGCGCGCCCGGGCCGTCGACGACGGGTCCCTGGTTCGCCGCCGGGTGGCCGAGGCGGACGCGTTCTACGAGGAATTGCAGGACGGCATCGCGAGCCCGGAGTCCCGCGCGATCTTCCGCCAGGCCGCCGCCGGCCTGATCTGGTCGAAGCAGCTCTACAGCTACGACGTGCGGCGCTGGCTGGAGGGCGACCCGCTCCAGCCGCCGCCGCCCCGGGGGCGCGCGGGCGGCCGCAACGGCCAGTGGCGCCACTTCGCGGCGGCCGACGTGCTGTCGATGCCCGACACCTGGGAATATCCCTGGTTCGCCGCCTGGGACCTCGCCTTCCACTGCCTGCCGCTCGCCCTGCTGGACCCGGACTTCGCCAAGAAGCAGCTCCTGCTGCTCACCCGCGAATGGTACATGCACCCGAACGGCCAGCTCCCGGCCTACGAGTGGGAGTTCGGCGACGCCAACCCGCCGGTCCACGCCTGGGCCACCTACCGGGTGTTCGAGATCGACCGGGACCGGCGGGGCGGGCGGGGCGACCTCGCCTTCCTGGAAGGCGTGTTCCACAAGCTACTGATCAACTTCTCCTGGTGGGTGAACCGCAAGGACGCGCAGGGCCGCAACGTGTTCCAGGGGGGCTTCCTGGGGCTCGACAATGTCGGCGTGTTCGACCGCTCGCGCCCGCCCCCGGGCTTCGGGGTGGTGCACCAGGCCGACGGCACCGCCTGGATGGCGATGTACGCGCTGAACATGATGCGCATCGCCCTGGAACTCGCCCTCCACAACGACGTCTACGAGAGCACCGCCTCCAAGTTCTTCGAGCACTTCCTGCTGATCGCCGAGGCCATGACCGACATGGGCGGGTCGGGTGGAGACGGGCAGGGCTACGGCCTGTGGGACGAGACCGACGCGTTCTACTACGACGAGGTCGACATCCCCGGCGGCGGGATGCTCCCCTTGCGGGTCCGCTCCATGGTCGGGCTGGTCCCGCTCTTCGCCGTCGAGGTGATCGAGCCCTCCGTGCTCCACCGGCTGCCGGATTTCGCCCGGCGCCTGAACTGGGTGCTGGAGAACCGGCCCCACCTTGCCCGCCTGGTCTCCCGCTGGACCGAGGGCGGCGTGAAGGACCGCAAGCTGCTGTCGCTGCTGCGCGGCCACCGGATGAAGGCGCTGCTGCGCCGCATGCTCGACGAGGCCGAGTTCCTCTCGCCCTACGGCGTGCGCTCCCTGTCGAAGGTGCACCGCGACGCGCCCTACGTGCTCAACGAGCTCGGCGCCTCCTTCACGGTCCGGTACGACCCGGCCGATTCGACCTCGAACATGTTCGGCGGCAACTCGAACTGGCGCGGCCCGGTCTGGATGCCGATGAACTTCCTCATCGTCGAGGCGCTCCGGCGCTTCCACACCTATTACGGCGACGACTTCCGGGTGGAGTACCCGACGGGCTCGGGCGCGATGCTGACGCTCAGCGCCATCGCGGACGCCCTGGAGGACCGCCTGATCGCCCTGTTCGCCAAGGATGGGACCGGACGCCGGCCGGCCTTCGGGACCCGGCCGCCGATCGCCCCGGCGCCGGGCGCCGAGGAAGCGCTGCTGTTCCACGAGTTCTTCGACGGGGATACGGGGCGGGGCCTCGGCGCCGCGCACCAGACCGGCTGGACGGCCCTGATCATCAACCTGCTGCGCGACCGGGCGCGCGCCCGGTAGGCGCGCCCGGTCGGGAACCGGCCGATCCGGCCAGCAGCCGATCAGAAGCCGGTCAGCAGCCGGTCAGCAGCTCAGCCGCCGGCCCTCGCGGCGCCCGAACACCCGGTAATGGGCGGCCCCCGATTCCATCTGGCCGTTGGCCACGGCGCGGCGGACATCCGGATTGCAGCGCAGGTACTCGCGCTCGTCGAACCCGTAATTGGCGCGGCCGCGGTAATCGTCCCGGTCGCGGTAGCCGCGGTCCCGGTACTCGTAATCGCCGCGGTCGCGGTAGCCCCGGCCGCCGTAATCGTCGTAGTCGGGGCGCGGCTGCGCGGAGACCGGGCCGACCACGCCCAGGATGCCGAGGCTCACCGCGGCCGCTGCCAGAATCGCCTTCATCGTACCAATCCTCCCTTGTCGGTGGCCAGAAACGCGTCGGGGCGCGGATGGTTCGATCGCCTCGGACGTGGCACCCCCGGCCAGCCCGAGCCCAGCCCCCGCGATGCGGGAAGCCCGCCTCGCGGCTCTTCCCCGGCCCCCCCCGGGGCGGGCGCCCCCCCCCCCCGGGGGGGCGCCACCCGCGGCGCCTCCCCTCGCCGCGCCCGCCCCCCCCCCCCGGGGTGGGGGAGGCCCCCCCCGCGCCCCCCCCCGGCCCGGGCCGGGGCCGGACGCCGCCCCGGCGCGGATGCGCGTCACATGCGGCGCATCATCTCGCGACGCATCTCGCGGTGGCGCATCTCGCGGCGCATCTCCCGATGCATCATGTGGCGCTCCATCCGGTGGCGCATCATCCGGCGCTCCATGCGACGGCGCATCATGTGGCGCTCGACGGGATCCATCTGGACCGTCGAGACCATGCCGGCGGGCGCCGACACGCCCGTGCCGGGGCCGATCGGCGCGGCGGAGGCCGGGATCGCGACGGCGGAGCCGAGGGCCGCCAGCAGGGCGGCGGCAATGATCGTTGAACGCACGTGAGGTTTCCTCTCTCGCCGCCCGGGAAGACGGGCGGGCGTTTCCAGGGGACTCGCGGCCGGATCCGCCCGCAATCCCGCCCAGGAAGGCTCGGGCCGCCCGGATGGTTCCCCGGGCCGGGCCGCCCCGCCACGAACGCGCCGGAGCGGTATCGCGGCGGGCATCGCGACAGGCATCGCGTCGGGCCGGCGGCCCGGCCCCGTGGCCGCCCTGGCCCGGACCGGGCATGGCGCGGGTGATGCACGAACGCATCACCCGGCCGCGAAAATGAACGGAACCGGCCCGCGGCACGACCGAGGATCAGAGCAACATCTCCGCTGACAATAAATCGAATACGCCATCAAAATACACAGTCTATAAAATTCGCGACATCGATAAAATACACTTCTCGCATCAACGATTGCAGATCCGTTCAAATTTAACGAGATAGGTCGAAAATCCACGCTTCAGAATCGGGACATCATGACCTAGCCATGAGAACGCATCATGCGAACCGCGCGAGATCAGCAGAAGCTCCACTTCGGCACCCGAATCCTTACCGACGAAGAGACCTTGACGCTCATGCCTTCGACGACGCGCGGCGGGGGACACTACATGTATCGCATCTCGAGTTCCGGACTTCTCCTGTGCCTGCTGTCGCAGACCGCGATGGCGGCGGACCTCCCGCGGAGGGCCCTTCCGCCGGCGACGACGGCCGTGCCGATCTTCTCCTGGACCGGAGCGCATGCCGGCCTGTTCGCCGGTTACGGGACCCTCGATCGGGCCACGCAGTTCGTCTGCACAGGTCCGGACGGGCAGCCCGGAGCCCGGAACTGCCCGGTCATTCCATCGAAGCGGGCCTCGGACGGGAGCTTCGTCGGCGGCGCCGAGGTCGGCTACGATTGGCAGGTGAATTCCGGCTTCGTCGCCGGCGCCGCCGCGGATTACCAATTCACCCGGCTGTGGGGCTACGATCGCCGCGAGGGCGCCTTTCCGGCCGCGGGCGGCGGCTTCTATCGCCGCAGCGTCGCCCATTCCGGCCAGAGGCTGGACGAGCTCGCCACCCTGCGCGGCAGGATCGGCTTCGCCGTCGACCGCACCCTCGTCTACGCCACGGGCGGCCTCGCCGCGGGCACGGTCCGGACCGACAACAACCTGTCGCTGGCCGGTTTCCCGCTGTTCGACGGGCGCCAGGGCGCGGTGCGCCTGGGCTACGTGGCCGGCGCCGGCATCGAGCACGCCTTCAGCGAGCACCTCTCCGCCAAGGTCGAGGGTCTCTACCACGATCTCGGCTCCCGGGCGGTCCTCCCGGCTCCGTCGTACCCCGTGCTGACCGGCTACCACGCCGGCACGCGGGTCGCGACGGACGGCTTCCTGGCCCGCGTCGGTCTCAACTACCGGTTCGGAGCCGGCCTTCCCACCCTGGCCCCGATCGCGTCGGCAGGCCCGGCCACCTGGGATTTCGAGGGCGGCCTGCGCTACTTCTTCAGCTCCGGGACACCGCGCGAGAAGCTCGGCGACCCCGACGCGCCCGGCCAGCTCAATTCGCGCCTGACCTACAACAACACCCAGGCGCATGCCGGCGAGAGCTTCGCACGGCTCGAGCACAACCCCACCGGCCTGTTCGCCAAGGGCTTCCTCGGCTCGGGCGGCGTCACCGGCGGCCGCCTCGCCGACGAGGACTTCCCGCCCGCCCTGCGCCGCTATTCGAAGACGCTGTCGCCGATCAAGGACGGCGACATCGGCTACGGCGTGATCGATCTCGGCTACGACGTGCTGCGCCGGGACGGGTACAAGCTCGGCGGCTTCCTCGGCTACCAGTTCGCGTCCGAGCTGTATAACGGCTACGGCTGCCGTCAGGTGGCGGGCGGGACTCCCTGCGCCAGACCCTACCCGACCAGCATGAAGACGCTGGGCGAGAGCATGCAGTGGAACGGGCTGCGCGTCGGCGTGATCGGCGAAGCGCGGTTCGACCGGGTCCGGCTGAGCCTGGAAGGCGCCTACCTGCCGGTCGTGAGCCTGAGCGGCGTCGACCGGCACTGGCTGCGGCCCGACATCAACCCGGGGCCGGAAGGCGGCCGCGGCGACGGCTACTTCCTGGAGGGGATCATCTCGTACGACCTGACGCCGTCCGTCAGCGTCGGCGTCGGCGGCCGCTACTGGCAGCTCCAGGCCGACAAGGCGCACACGACGGCCTTCCCGTTCTCGCCGCCCAGCCCGATGAAGTTCGAGACCGGTCGCTACGGCGGCTTCGCGCAGCTCTCCTACCGGCTGGCCGATTTCGGCTTCGGCGAGACAGGCGCTCCGGCGGCCGCGATCCGCAAGGACTGATCCAGCCGCCACCCCGCGCCCGAACGCGGGCGCGGCAGGCCAGAGGACGGGCCGCGCCGACCGTTCGATCCCGGTGCCTCGATCCCGGTGCCGCGATCCCGGCATCGGCCCCACCCGGCCCGCGGCAGCGACGCCGCGGGGCCGCTCAGCTTGGCCGCGCGACCGTGTGAACCGGCCGCGACCGGTCGTCGGCGTCCCCGGCAGGTCCGGCCCGGACGGGAGTTCCGGCCCGGACGGGAACTCCGGCACGCTCGGCGGAGGGCCGACGCGGCCGGACCGCTCCCCCACGGAGCCCGCGCCCCGCGCGCCCTCACCCCCTCACGGCCGCGGCCGGGCCGGGTTCCCCACCACGGTGGCGCCGGCCGGGACGTCGCGCGTCACCACGCTGCCCGCCCCGACGATCGCGTCGTCGCCGATCGTGACCCCGGGGAGGATGATCGCGCCGCTGCCGATCCAGACATTGGCGCCGATCACCACCGGGCGGGCGAATTCCAGCATCTGCCGGCGCTGCGCCGGGTCGCGCGGATGATCGGGGGTCAGGATCTGCACGGCCGTGCCGATCTGCGTCAGGTCGCCGATCGTGACCGACATCACGTCGAGGATGCTGCACCCGAAGTTCAGGAACACGCCGCGGCCCAGGCTGATGTTGTAGCCGTAGTCGCAGTGGAACGGCGGCCGGATGTTGCAGCCCGGGCCGACCCGCGCGAAGGCCTCCTCCAGGAGCGCCTGCCGCTCGGGCTGGCTCCGCGTCTGCGCGGCGTTATACCGGTCCATCCATTCCGAGATGCGCCGGTTGTCGGCGGCCAGTTCCGGGTCGTCGGCACAGTACAGCTCGCCCGCCAGCATCCTCTGCTTCTGGGTCTTCACGATCTCTGTCGTCATGGTGGGGACCTCCCTCCGGCCGCGTCGGACCCTAGCTATGCGTACAGATGTACATATCAAGGCCGCGCGCGTCACGGCCCGGCTGCCCTGAACCGGTTCCGAGGAGGTCCCCTTGCCCGCCGCCCAGCGCCGTTTCGACCCGGATCGCCGGGCGCGCATCATCCGGGCGACCCTCGACGTCGTCGCCGAGCACGGCGTCGCCGGCACGACCCACCGCCGGGTCGCGGCGGCGGCCGACGTGCCGCTGGGCTCCATGACCTACCATTTCGACAGCCTCGACGCGCTGCTGACCGAGGCGTTCACCGGGCTCGCCGACACGGTCTCGGCGCGGTTCGCCGACCGGCTCGCCGCGGCCGCGACCGTCGACGAGGCCTGCGAGGCCGTGGTCGACCTGATCGTGAGCGACCTCTGGGCGAGCCCGCGCACGATGCTGCTGAGCTACGAACTCTACGCCTTCGCGGCCCGGAACCCGCCGCTGCGCCGGGTCATGCAGGACTGGATGGCCAAGAGCCGGGCCGCCCTGGAACGGCACTTCGCGCCGGAGACCGCCAAGGCCCTCGACGCCATGATCGAGGGCCTGACGATCCACCGCTCGGTCGACCCGCAGCCGGCGGATCGGGCGCAGGTGCGGGCGATCGTGGAGCGGCTGGTGCGGTAGGGCCGCCCCCGTCCCCGCACCGGGCCGGGGACGCCGCGCGCCGGCCCCTCAAGCGATCGTGATCGCCGGCCGGACAGGTGCCGAATGCCGCACGGGGCCGGCAAGGGATCAGCAACCGTCGCGCGAGCAGGTTCGCCCCGATGCGTGCCGAGGGCGCGCCCGGGCGCGGTCCGCGCCGGCGGTGGGGAACCCTGGGGCCGATGCAGACTGACGCGACCCGCCCGGCCGCGCCGCCGGATCCCGCTCCGCGCCGGGCCGCGGGCGAGCCTGCACCCTGGGACGGGGGCCCCGGCTTCGGGCAGTGGCGTCTCGATCCGCGGACCCGCCGGGTGACCCGATCGGCGAGTCTCGCGCGGCTGCTCGGGACGCCCGGCGCGTGCGACCTGCCGCTCGCCGAGCACGTCGCGTGCTATCATCCGGACGACCGCGCCGCCCTGGTCGCGCGGCTCGAGGGGATCCTGGAGGGAAGCCGGCCGGCGATCCCCTACCAGGCGCGGGCCCGCATCGTCCGCCCGGACGGGACCGTGCTGGACGCGATCATCCAGGGGCTGCCCGAGTTCGGGCCCGACGACGCGCTCGTCGCCCTGCACGGCCTCATCCTCGACGTGACCGACCTCGTCCGGTCGGAGCGGCGGGCGCGCGAGACCGACATGATCCTGCGCGGCACGCTGGACAGCCTGGACCAGGGCCTCGTCGTCCTCGACGCCGACTAGCGGGTGCGCGCGTTCAACCGGGGCGCCGCGGACCTCCTCGACCTGCCGGACGACGTCCTGCGGGCGGGCGTCGCCCTCCCGGACATCCGCGCCTACCAGCGGGCCCGCGGCGACTGCGCGGCGGCCGGGTCCGATCCGGGCCCCGGGACGGGCGCGCGCGCGGCGCTGCCGCCGCTGTTCGACTGGCGCCTGCCCGGCGGCCCGATCCTGGAGGTCCGGTGCGCGGCCCTGCCGGACGGCGGCACCGTCCTGACCTTCGGCGACGTGACCCAGAACCGGATCGCCGAGCGGGACCTGGAGGAGAGCGAGCGCCGCTACCGGCTGCTGGCCGAGAACGCCACCGACATCATCATCTGGTCCGACCTGACCGCCCGCCGCCGCTACGTCTCGCCGGCGGTGCGCGCCGTCCTGGGCTACGACCCGCAGGAGCTGATCGGCACCCATCCCCTCGACTTCGTCCATCCCGACGAGGTCGGCGCGTACCGCCGCGTCCTCGACGACCTCACCGGCGGCCGCGCGTCCCGCGCCCTGACCTCCCAGCGCTACCGGCACCGGGACGGGCACTGGGTCTGGGTGGAGATCTCGTTCAGCCTGACCCACGATCGGGCGACTGGCGCCCCGGACGGCTACGTGGCGACCCTGCGCGACGTGAGCGCCCGCAAGGCCGCGGAGGACGCCCTGCGGTTGAGCGAGGCCCGCTACCGCGCCCTGGCGGACGCGCTGCCGCAGCTCGTCTGGATCGCCAGCACGGAGACCGGCGACGCCTCCTACGTCAACCGGCGCTTCGAGGATTACTACGGCCCGATCGGCCCGACGCGCGCCGCCCGGATCGCCCGGACGCATCCCGACGACACGGAGCGGATGGAGCGGCTGTGGTCGGAGGCGCCCGCCCGCCGCGCGCCCTACGAGGTCGAGGGCCGCCTGCAGCGGCACGACGGCGCCTACCGCTGGCACAAGATCGTGCTCCTGCCGATCTGGCAGGGCGAGAGCATGGTGGGCATGCTCGGCACCGCCCTCGACATCGACGAGATCGTCACTGCCCGGCGCGCCGTGGAGGATGCCAGCAGCCTGCTGCACCTCGCCCAGCAGGCCGCCCATGCCGGGACGTGGCACCTCGACCTCGACAGCGGCCGGATCGAGTGGTCCCCCGAGAGCGCGCGGCTCCACGGCATCGAGACCGACCGGAACCACGCCCTCGACACTCGGGACTGGCTCGCCCTGATCGACCGCGCCGACGGCGAGCGGGCGCTGCGGATAGCGGCCGCGGCCGCGGCCGCCGGGCAGACCTTCTCGATCGAGTTCCGGGTCCCCACCGCGGACGGCGGGGTGCGCTGGATCAACGGCGTCGGGCGCGGCGCGCCGGGGCAGGCGCGGCGGATGATCGGCCTCAACATCGACGTCACCGCCCGCAAGGCCGCCGAGGCGGCGCTCCTCGCCGCCAAGGCGGCGGCCGACGCCGCGCGCCTGGAGGCGGAGCGGGCGAGCGCGGCCAAGAGCGAGTTCCTCGCCGCCATGAGCCACGAGATCCGCACGCCGCTCAACGGGGTGATCGGCTACGCCGACCTGCTCCTCGACGGGACGGATCTCGGACCGTCGGCGCGCCGGAACGCCGACCGCATCCGCACCGCCGGGGCCGCGCTGCTGACCGTGGTCAACGACGTCCTCGACTTCTCGAAGGTCGAGGCCGGGCAGATCGAGATCGTGCCCCGGCCCTTCGCCCTGGAAGCACTGATCGACAACGCGGTGTCGATCGTGCGCCCCTCCGCGGAGCGCAAGGGGCTCGCCCTCACGCTCGCCCACGGCCCGGGCCTGCCCGACTGGGTCGAGGGCGACGAGGACCGCCTCCGGCAGATCCTGCTCAACCTGCTCAACAACGCCGTGAAGTTCACCGCGTCGGGCGGCATCGACCTGTCGGTCCGGGTCAGCCCGGACGCGATCGGCGGGACGCGGCTGCGCTTCGCGGTCCGCGACACCGGCATCGGGATCCCGACCGACAAGTGCGACCGCCTGTTCCGGCGCTTCTCGCAGGTCGACGGCTCGATCAGCCGCGAGTACGGCGGCACCGGGCTGGGGCTCGCCATCTCGAAATCCCTCGTCACGCTGATGGGCGGGACGATCGGCGTCGCGAGCACGGTCGGGCACGGCTCGACCTTCTGGTTCGAGGCCGACCTGCCCGCCGCCGTCCCGCCGGCCCGCGCGACCGCGCCGGCCTCGGCGATCGCCCGCGCGACCGGCCGCCGCCTGCTCCTGGCCGAGGACGTGCCGCTCAACCAGGACCTCGCCCGGATGATCCTGGAGCGCGCCGGGCACGCGGTGGACGTGGTGGCCGACGGGGTCGCCGCGGTGGCGGCCGTCCAGGCGCGGTCCTACGACCTCGTGCTGATGGACGTGCAGATGCCCGTGATGGACGGCATCGCGGCGACCCGGCGGATCCGCGCCCTGGGCGGCGCCGCCGGCCGCCTGCCGATCCTCGCGATGACGGCGAACGTCCTGCCGCAGCAGGTGGCCGAGCTGCGCGCCGCCGGGCTCGACGACCATATCGGCAAGCCGTTCCGCGCGGACGCGCTGCTCGCCGCGATCGACCGGTGGGCGGCCCCTCGCGCCGAGCCGCCGCGCCGCGCGGGGACGATCGACCGGGCCACCCTGGACGAGATGACCGCGATGGTCGGCTAGGCGCGCATGGGCGACCTCCTGGCGATGCTGGCGAAGGAGCTCGCCGAGCGGTTCGGGCCGGCGGCGACCGACGGCGACCGGACGCGGCTGATGGGGGACGCGCACGCCATGGTGTCGGCGGCCAGCATGATCGGCTTCCTGGATCTGGCCGCGACCTGCCGGGCCTTCGAGACGGCCTGCCGCGCGGGCGAGGACGTCACCGCGCTGCTGTCCGCGCTCCGGGCCCAGGCGGCCGCCACGATCGACGAGATCGCCGCGCTGCGCGCGGCCTGAGCGGGGCCGCCGCCCGGAGCCGGCCCGCGGGTTTTGCACGCCCAAATTTTCGTCTCCCAGGCACGCGGCGGCGAGGAACGATCTTCCAGCCCGGCGGCCCGCCCAGCTCCCCGGGCCGCGAGCCGCGTCCCGGCCCGCCGGGCCGCGACTCCGGGACGACGATGACGGGCGCCTCCAGCCAGGGCGGTTCGGAGAACGGCACCGGGGATCGCGCGCGTCCGGGGAGATGGATGTTCCGGCGCGCGTGGTCCGCGCACCGCCGCGGGCGGCTGCCCGCGACCCGCGCACCGCCGCGGGGGCCGCGGCGCGAGGCGGATCCCGGGCGCGACCGGGGCAGGGCGCGGGCCCTTGCCTTCGTGGCC
>NZ_JBKFBI010000123.1:0-18687 GCF_053346095.1 Methylobacterium sp. A52T
CGGCGCGGCGGGCGCCCCGGTCCCGGATCTCAGGGCCCTGGCCCGGACCCTGTCGCGCGCCGCGCCGGGGGGAGCCGCGGCCCCCGCGGCGGACCGGCTCGCACCGCTCGACGGCCCGGTCCGCTGAGCGCGGCGCGGCTCCGCATCTCGTGAAGGCGGGCGCGGGAACGCGAGCCGAGACCGGGATTTGGGCTGCCGCAACCGCCCGGCACCGGAGATCCCCATGCCCGCGAACCCGCACAGATCCGTCCGCGCCGCCACGGGCGCCCCGACCGTCGCCCTCGCCACCGCCCTCGTGACCCTCCTGGTCCTGCCGGCCGCGCTGCCGTCGGCGGCGCTCGCCCGGTCCTCCGGCACCGAGCGCACGCTGAAGATGGTCGACACCGACCACGACGGCACGATCGACCTGGCCGAGGCCCAGGCCGCCGCCGGCAAGGTCTTCGACGCCGCCGAGACCGACAAGGACGGCACCGTCGACGCCAGGGAGCTGAAGGGCCGGCTCAGCAAGAAGGACCTGAAGACCGCCGACACCGATTCCGACGGCACCCTCGACCGTAAGGAATACCTCGCCCTGGTCGCGCAGCGCTTCAAGGCGGCCGATCCCGACAACGACGGCACCCTCGACGCCGAGGAGCTCAAGACTCCGGCCGGACGGAGCCTCCTTCAGCTCCTGAAGTAAGCGCGCCTCCCGGACCTGCCGCCGTTGCACAGTTCATGAGCAAGTATTATTCCTGTGCAACGGCTCACGTTCTGAGCAGGCATCAATATTTTGCACTATCTTGCGTCATCTGAATTGGCCTCGTAGGTTTCGGTTATCCGAGCGGTAAAGCATCGGGTGAACCACCAGGGAGGAGCGCGATGGCACGCGCCAACGAGGTCAAGGACAGGTTCCGCGCGCGGCTGCAGGCGGCCGACGAGCGCAGCAACGACTTCCGGCGGAAGCTGCTCGAGGACGGGTCCCGGGCGCTCCAGCCCGTCATGGGCGTGCTGAACCTGATGGCCGAGGTCCTCAACGAGGAGGACAACGTCCACGGCAGCATCACCGGCCTCGAGGCGAAGATCGATCAGGACAACTTCATCAGCCTGTGCGCGCAGCTGCGCGGCACCGAGTCCGAGCAGAAGATCAAGATCAAGTACGGTCCGGAACTCGGCGGCAGCAACTACATCTCGGTCTCGGGCCTGAACCAGCGCTACAACGAGCGCCTCGTGCCGGGGGCGGCGAGCTGCTCCATCGGCCGGACGGTCGGCAGCGACATCCAGCTCGACGAGCACCGGGGCGACGAGCTGGCCGAAGTAGTCCGCGAGGTCGTCGAGGACTTCTACGCGGCCCAGATCGAGCAGCGCAGCCACTTCGCCTACGCGCGCTGACGCCAGCGGCTCCGCGGACCGATCCGCGCGCCGCCGGCATCCGCCGGCCCGCCCCCGGCCTCGGGGGACGGCCGGGCCCCGCCGGAGGGCCGCGCCCTTCGGGGGGCCCGCCCCCGGCCTCGGGGGACGGCCGGACCCCGCCGAAGGGCCGAGCCCTTCGGAGGCCCCGCCTCAGTCGGCGATGAACTTCAGCCGGTGGTCGCGGTAGAGGTCGACGATCGCCGCGGCGGTCTCCTCGATCGACCGGCGGGTGACGTCGATCGTCGGCCAGCGGTTCTTGGTGAACAGCCGGCGGGACATCGTGATCTCGTCCGCCACCGCCGAGCGGTCGACGTAGAGGGACGATTCGTCGGCGTTGAGGCTCGACAGCCGGTTCTGCCGGATCTGCACGATGCGCTCCGGCGACGCGAACAGGCCGACCACGAGGGGCTTGCGGGCCCGCTCGATCGCCGGCGGCAGCGGCATGCCCGGCACCAGCGGCAGGTTGGTGGTCTTGAGCCCGCGATTGGCGAGGTAGATCGAGGTCGGCGTCTTCGACGTCCGGCTGACGCCGAGCAGGATCACGTCGGCCTCCTCCAGATCGTCCGGCAGGTTGCCGTCGTCGTGGGCCAGCGTGAAGTTCATCGCGTCGATGCGCTTGAAGTACTCCGCGTTCAGCATGTGCTGGGCGCCGGGCCGCGCCGTGGTCTCGGCGCCGAGATACGCGCGCAGCAGGTCGTGGACCGGCCGCAGCACCGACAGGCAGGGCGAGCCGGTCTCCCGAGCGACCTCCTCCAGCCGCTCGCCGAGGTCGCCTCCCACCAGCGTGTAGAGGACGAGGCCCGGCGCGGCCCGGATCTCCGAGATCACCCGGTCGAGCTGCGCGGCCGAGCGCACCAGCGGGTAGACGTGCTCGATCGCCGACACGCCCTCGTACTGGGCGGCGGCCGCGCGCCCGACATTGATCAGCGTCTCGCCGGTGGAGTCGGAGACGAGGTGGAGGTGGAAGTAGCTGCGGCCCATTCCGATCGCCTCTGCGGTCGACCTCTCGGCCGACTGTGCGGTCGCCTCGCGCGGCGCCCACGTTGTCCACCGCCGGCCGCCAGGGGAGTCGATGAGTGTGGATAGGATGCCCCGCCGGGCCGGTCCAGGGCGATCCCGGTGCGCGCTGTCGACTCCGCCGTTCACAGGCAGATGATCGGGACGCGCCGAATCCGGCTCTCTGGACGAATCGGTCGCGAATCCGGCGCCCGTACACGACTCGGCGTTGCCAAGGCGCTGTCGGACCATCCGGTTCTCGCAAGTTGGCGGAAATCCTTTAAAGCCCCGTTAACGGCGCGGCGGCGGGGACCGCCTGTGGACGCTTTTGTGCCCCCGAGATTCGGCCCCCCAGAAGAAAAAACAGACTCCAAGATTCTCTCTTATCTTTTCGAAGGGGCCTGTGTGGGGATCGGCGCGCCTCGACTCGACAGGACGCCCGCCGACGGGCATGCGGGGTGAGGGATACGGGATGGGAGCGACCATGACGGGGACGGAGCGCGAGCCCGGGCAGACGACGTCGGGCACGACGTCCGAGCGCAAGGTGCTGCGGGTCCTCGAGGGCGAGGCGATCGGTCCGCCCCCCGCCTGGATGATGCGCCAGGCCGGGCGCTACCTGCCGGAGTACCGGGCGACCCGGGCCGAGGCCGGCTCGTTCCTCGACCTCTGCTACAGCCCGGACTTCGCCGTCGAGGTGACGCTCCAGCCCATCCGGCGCTTCGGCTTCGACGCGGCGATCCTGTTCTCCGACATCCTGGTCGTCCCCCACGCGCTCGGCCAGGACGTGCGCTTCGTCGAGGGCGAGGGACCCCGCCTCGACCCGCTGGACGGTCGGGACGCGTTCGCGCGCCTGCGCGAGGCCGGCGACCCGGCGATCATGACCCACCTCGCGCCGGTCTTCGAGACGGTGACACGGCTGCGGGCCGAATTGCCGGGCGAGACCACGCTGCTCGGCTTCTGCGGCGCTCCCTGGACGGTGGCGAGCTACATGATCGGCGGCCGCGGCACGCCGGACCTCGCCCCCGCGCGGGCCCTGGCCGAGGGCGACACCGCCCTGGTCGACACCCTGATCGACCGCCTCGTCGCCGTGCAGACCGACTACCTCGTGCGCCAGCTCGAGGCCGGCGCCGACGCGGTGCAGATCTTCGAGTCCCACGCCGGCACCCTGCCGCGCGCCGTGCCGGCCTCCGGCGGCGGCGCCGTCGAGCCCGTGGGCGACGTATCCGAGAGCGCCCTGCCGGATGCACCCGCCTCCGATGCCCTCACCCGCTGGTCGCTGCGGCCGATCGCCCGGATGGTGGCGGGCGTCCGCGCCCGGGTGCCGGGGGCGAAGATCATCGTGTTCGCCCGCGGCTCGGGCCTCGACGGCCACGCCCGGGTGGTGCCGGAGACCGGCGCCGACGCCGTCGGCGTCGACTGGGGCGTGGACCTGAAGGCCCTGCGGCAGACGGTGCCGGCCGCGACGGTGACGCAGGGCAACCTGCATCCCGACACGCTGATCGCGGGCGGCGCGGCCCTCGATGCCGCCGTGGACGCGGTGCGCGAGGCGACCGCCGGCCTGCCGCACATCTTCAATCTCGGCCACGGCATCACGCCGCAGACGCCGGTGGCCCATGTCGAGCGGATGCTCGCGCGGCTGCGCGGACAGGGCTGAGGCCGCGCGTGCTGTACGACTGGATCAAGGCCCTCCACGTCATCAGCCTGATCGCCTGGATGGCCGGGATGCTCTACCTGCCCCGGCTGTTCGTCTACCACGCGAGCCTGCCGCCCGGCGCGGAGGCGCAGTCCGCGACCTTCAAGGTGATGGAGCGCCGCCTGCTCAAGGCGATCATGAACCCCGCCATGATCGCCACCTGGGTGTTCGGGCTGGCGCTCGCCTGGATGAGCGGCTTCTACGCGAGCGTCTGGCTGCAGGCGAAGTTCGCGCTGGTGCTCGCGATGTCGGGCATCCACGGCTGGCTCGCCCGCATGGTCAAGGAGTTCGCCGCCGACCGGAACACCCGCGGGCACAAGTTCTACCGGGTGCTCAACGAGGTGCCGACGCTGCTGATGATCGGCATCGTCATCCTGGCGATCGTCAAGCCGGGCCTCTGATCCCGCGATCCCGCGATCCTGTGATCCCGGCCGGAGCCTTTCCGCGGCCGGCCCGTTGGGAGGCCATGTCGAAGCCTCTCGTCCTCGCCCTCGCGCTGGCCGCCCTCGCGGGCCCGGTCGCCGGCGCGATCACCGCGTCCCCCGCCCGGGCCGCGAGCTTCCCGTGCGACAGGGCCGAGGCCCCCGACGAGAAGGCGATCTGCGCCCATCTCCCCCTCAACGACCGGGACGTCGAGATGGCGACCCGGTTCGAGATCCTGAAGAGCGTGCTGCCGATGGGCGGCCAGGCCAAGCTGCGCGACGACCAGGAGGCGTGGCTGACGGAGCGTCGCGCCTGCGGCGGCGACGTCGGCTGCCTCACGGCCGCCTACGACGCCCGTCTGAAGGTCCTGCGCGGGGTCCTGGCGGAGTTCGCCAAGCAGGGCCCGTGAGGTCCTGCGCTCAGGCCGCGCGCGGCAGGGCCGCGGCGTCGACGCGGCAATCCGGCCGGCACGCCGCCACGCAGGCGCGCGCCAGCGCCTCGGTGGCGTCGACCAGCAGGCCCGACGGGTCGCTCCCGGCGAGCGCGAGCGGGATCTCCGTGCAGGCCATCACCACCCGGTCGCAGCCGGCCTCGGTCAGCGCCCGGACCTGCGCCTCCAGCAGCGGCGTCGCCTCGGCCACCCGGTGCGCCTTCACCAGCCGGATCGCCGACGTCACCGCGGCCTGACCCGCCGCATCGGGCGCGCGGCACGCGAGCCCGTGCCGCGCCAGCCGCTCCGGGTAGAGCCCGGACCGCAGGGTGCCGTCGGTGGCGAGCAGGCCGATCCGGCCGCCGCTCCCGCTCCCGGTCCGCGCCAGGGTCTCGGCCAGGGTCTCGGCCAGGGTCTCGGCCACCGCGTCGACGATGTGGAGGATCGGCAGGGCGGTCGCGGCCTGCAGCGCCGCGTGCCAGTGATGGGCGGTGTTGCAGGGGATCGCGATCCGGGTGGCGCCGCCGGCCTCGAGGCGCGCCAGGGCGGCGCGGAGCGCCGGCAGCGGGTCCGGGCCGGCGCCCAGGATCGCGTCGGCGCGGTCGGGGATGTCGACGGCCGAGCAGACCAGGGTCGGGATGTGGTCCTGGTCGCGCCCCGCGGGAGTCGCCCGCACGAGCTTGGCCAGGAAGTCCACCGTGGCCATCGGGCCCATCCCGCCGAGTACACCGAGCATCGCCGCCTCCGATCGTCGCGGCCGCCGTGATGGGCCGCGGCGGGGCGGGAATCCAATGCCGTGTCGGCACCGGCCATGCCGATCCGGCACCGGGCGCGCGGCGACGCCTAGGGTTCGGCCGCCAGGGCGGCGGGCGCGGCCCCGGCCCCCGCCGCCCCCCCCCCCCCCCCGGCCCCGCGGGAGGGCGCCCGGCCCCGGGGCGGGGGCGGCCCCTGGGGGTCGCCCCGCCGGGGCGGCGGCCGCGGCCCAGACCGCCGCGACCGCGCCGCCGCGCCCGGCCCTGCGGTAGAGCCGGATCTCCAGCGGCGTGCCCGGTCCCGCCGCCACGAGGCTGCCGTCGGCGAGCTCGCGGGCGACGAGGCTCTCGGGCAGCCACGCGCGGCCGTGGCCCGCGAGGACCATGAACTTCAGGGCCTCCGCCATGGCGTTCTCGTTGACATGGGCGGCCGCCGCCCCGTCACCGGCGACTGCCGCGACCCGGCCCAGGAACGAGTCCCGGGGATAGCCGAGCCCGGGCCGGTCCGCGGCCGGCCCCGGCCGGTGAACCGGCACGAGGCTGTCCCGGCCGATGGCGAGGTGCGGGAAGGCGGCCGGGTCGAGGGGGATCGGCACAAGGGGATGGTGGTAGGTCAGCAGCAGGTCGTAGCCGCCCTCGGCCAGCGCCTGCACGCAGCCGTGGAAATCGTCCGGCAGCAGCCGGCTGCCGAGGGGGCCGGTGCGGGCCTCGACGTCCCGGAACCAGCGCGGGAAGACCGTCAGCGCCAGGGTGTGGAGCGCCGCCACCGACACGGTCCGCGGCGGCGGCCGGATCCGGGCCCGGAGCGCGTCGCGGCTGCCGTGGAGCCGCCGCACGGTCTCCTCGGCGGTCTCCAGGAACAGCCGGCCCTCAGGCGTCAGGGCGGTCGGGTAGGTGCTGCGGTCGACCAGCGCGACGCCGAGCCAGCCCTCCAGCGCCCGGATCCGGCGGCCGAAGGCCGGCTGGGTGACGTGGCGCTCGACCGCCGAGCGCGAGAAGCTGCCGGTGCGCGCGAGGCTCAGGAAGTCCTCGAGCCATTTCAGCTCCATCGCGCGGCGGTCTCAGAGCCGCGCCAGGAGCCGCTCCGCCAGCGAGTTCTCGGCCGCGAAGGCGTAGTCGACCCGCCGCACCGTGACGGCCCGCGCGCCGGCCTCGACCAGGGCGCCGGCGAGGTCGAACACCGCGGCCTCCCGGCAGCGCAGGACGATCTCGCCCTCCGGACCCTTCGGTGCGCCGTAGGGCAGCTCGGCCTCGTGCAGGCCCGCGATCGTGGCGAGGTCGATCGTGCCGTTCTCCGGCAGGGCGGCGCGCACCTCGCGGGTGGTCCGGGCGCGCTCCTCGGCGGCGATGCGGCCGAGCACCGTGCGGAGCGCCGCCCGCTGGCCCTCGCCCCAGGGCGCCTTCAGCGAGGCGACGAGATTGGCCTCCGAGCGCAGGATGATGCCGTCGTCCAGCACCTTCAGGGCGTTGGCCGAGAGCGTCGCGCCCGTGGTGGTGATGTCGACCACGATCTCGGCCGAGCCCGCCGCCGGCGCCCCCTCGGTGGCGCCCAGGCTCTCGACGATCCGGTAATCGGCGACGCCCTTCTCGGCGAAGAAGCGGCGGGTCAGGTTCACGTACTTGGTCGCGACCCGCAGGCGCCGGCCGTGGCGGGTCCGCATGCCGGCCGCGACCTCGTCGAGGTCGGACATGTCGCGCACGTCGATCCAGGCCTGGGGCACGGCCACCACCACGGTGGCGTTGCCGAAGCCGAGCGGCGTCAGCAGCTCGACCTGGCCGCGCACGTCCGGCAGGGTCTCGCGGATCAGGTCCTCGCCGGTGACGCCGAGATGGGCGGCGCCGGAGGCGAGCTGCGCGGCGATCTCGGAGGCCGAGAGGTAGCGCACCTCGACGTCGGGCACGCCCAGGAGCTTGCCCCGGTAGTCGCGGGCGCCCGCGCCTTGAGCGAGCTTCAGCCCGGCCCGGCCGAAGAACGCGCTGGCATTCTCCTGCAGGCGGCCCTTGGACGGGACGGCGAGGATCAGCGGCATGGCGGCCGCGTCCGAGGCACTCATCGGCCGGCTCCCGCCACGCGCTCGATCCAGAAGGTGCATCCCACCGCCGGCAACGGCGCCGGGCTGCCGAGATGGCCGAGCAGGCCGTCGTAGCGGCCGCCGCCGACCAGGGTCGGGCCGTCCCGCTCGGTCACCTCGAAGATGAAGCCGGTGTAGTAGTCGAGGTTGCGGGCGAAGCCGCCCTGGAAGCGGAAGCGCTCGATCGGCAGGCCGCGGGCCGCGATGAAGCCGGTGCGTTCCTCGAACAGGTCGAGGGCGGCCGCGAGCGCGTCGTGCCGCAGGCCCGCGTCGGCGACGAGCGCCCGCAGGTCGCGGGCGGCGGCGTCCGGATGGCCGGCGATCGCCCGGTAGCGGTCGAGGAGCGCGCGGTTCTCGGCGTTGAGCCCGGCCCCGCCATGGGCCTGCGCGGCGGCCTTGGCGAGGAAGCGCTCGGCGATCTCGCCGGCGCTGCGCCCGCCCACCGCCGAGATCCCGGCGATCGCCAGGACGTCCTCCACGAAGGCGCGCACGCCCCGTGGGTCCTGGCCCTGGATCGCGGCCAGTAGGCCCGCGTGGGGATCCTCGGGACGGGTGCCCTCGGCGCCGTTGGTGACGGCGTCGAGCGAGCGCCCGGCCGCCAGAGCCCGGAGCGTCCGGCGCTTAGCCGCGGGCGGGACCGCGAGCCCGTCGAGGAGTGCCACGGTCAGGCCCATGTCGCCGAGCCGCACAGCCGGGTCGGTCCGGCCGAACAGCGCGAGGCCTTCCAGGGCGAGGCCCAGCACCTCGGCGTCGGCCGCCGGCGTGTCGGTCCGCCCGATCGACTCGATGCCGGCCTGGAAGAACTCGTCGGGCTCGTCGGCGGCGAGCCGGAAGACCGGGCCGCAATAGCTGTAATCGGCCGCCTGCCCGTCGGCCTCCGCCCGGGGCAGGCGGCAGACCGGAATGGTGAATTCGGGCCGCAGGCACAATTCGGCGCCGCCCGCGTCCTGGGTGACGAAGATCCGCCGGCGGATATCCTCGCCCGAGAGTTCGAGGAACGGCTCCAGCGGCTGCAGCACCGGCGGCGTCACCGGCCGGTAGCCCGCCGCCGCCAGATGCGCGGAGAGCCGCGCGCGCGCCGCGTCCCCCGCCCCCGTCTCGCCCGCCTCCGGTCGTGTCATCGCGATCCACCTCGCGGGGCAATCCACCTCGCGGGCGCTCTGTAGCAACCGCGACCGGACTTGGCGACACGCACCCAGGAAGCGTGGGGCCGGCGCGCCGCGCAGGACTGCGCAGACCCCGCGCCGCGGCCGGATTCCGCTACGGCATCGGTGACTGGACCGGTTCAGACCGGCTCAGAGCGGCCGGAGGCTGCCGAGGCGCGCGCCGCGCGGGCGCCGGGCCGGCTTGCGGCGGGCGAGCACGGTCAGGGCGGGCGCCCCCGCCATCCCGGCGCTCAGGATCGGCGCGCTGCCGGTCCCGGGCGTGGCCTGCGCGACGGCGCTGGGCAGCCGGCCGAGGACCGGCCGGGCGGCCCAGACGGGTCCCGCGCCGGCGCAGACCAGGCCGAAGGACAGGACGAGGATCTTCGCGCGCATCCCGACATCTCCGCGGCACCGACCGACGACAACGCCGCCGGAGCCTCTGCGTTCGACGTGCGGTTCGACTTGCGGTTCGATGCGCGAGTGTCTCAGATCTCCGTTGACGGAAAATGCCGGGCCAGCACGGCGCGGACCTGCGCCACCAGGTCGGCCTCGGGACACGAGAATTGCGCGGGCCGCGCGGCCTTCCACTCGGCGTTGCTGGCGATGGACTCGGCCGCCCGGGCGCCCTCGATCAGGTCCTTGATCTGGACCTCGCCGGCCAGGCGCTCGTTCGAGCCCTGGATCACCGCCACGGGCGCGCGGCGGCGGTCGGCGTACTTCATCTGCGCCTTCATGCCGGCGGCGCCGAGGTAGAGCTCGGCCCGGATGCCGTCGGCGCGCAGGAGCGCGACGAGCCTCTGGTAATCGGCCATGTTCTCCCGGTCGAGGACCAGCACCACCACCGGCCCGGGGGCCTCGGCGCCGGCGATCAGGGGGCTGCCCACGAGCTGGAGCGCCGAGAACAGCCGCGAGACGCCGATCGAGAAGCCGGTGGCCGGGACCGGCTCGGCCCGGAACCGACCCACGAGGCCGTCGTAGCGCCCGCCGCCCGCCACCGAGCCGAAGCGCACGGTCTGGCCGTCCTCGTTGGTGACCGGGAAGGTCAGCTCGGCCTCGTAGACCGGGCCGGTATAGTACTCGAGGCCGCGCACCACGCTCGGATCGGCCCGGATCACGTCGTGGCCGTAGCCGGCGGCGGCGCAGAGGCGCATGATCGCGTGCAGCTCGGCGATGCCCTCGCGGCCGGTCTCCGAATCGCCGACCGCCTCGTGCCAGCCGGCGAAGAACTTCTCCCAGAACGCCACCTTGTCGGCGCCGTCGCCGGCATCGGCCTGGAACGATACGTAGGCGAGGATCCGGCCGATCGCCGTGGCGTCGAGGCCCGCGCCCTTGGTGAAGTCGCCGCTCTCGTCCTTGCGGCCGCCGCCGAGCAGGTCGCGCACCCCGTCGACGCCCAGCCGGTCGAGCTTGTCGATCGCCCGCAGCACGGTGAGGCGCTGGCCGGCCTTGTCGGGGCCGGCGAGCCCGATCGCCTCCATGACGCCGTCGAGCACCTTCCGGTTGTTGACCTTGACCACGTACTGGCCGCCGAGCCCGAGGCGGTTCAGCGTGTCGGCCATCAGCATGCAGGTCTCGGCATCGGCCGCGACGCTGCCGGCGCCGACGATGTCGGCGTCGAACTGCATGAACTGGCGGAAGCGGCCCGGCCCCGGCTTCTCGTTGCGGAAGACGTAGCCGGCCCGGTAGCTCCGGTAGGGCTTGGGCAGCCCGTCGTAGTTCTCGGCCACGAACCGGGCCAGCGGCGCCGTCAGGTCGTAGCGGAGCGACAGCCACGCCTCGTCGTCGTCCTGGAACGAGAACACGCCGGCGTTCGGGCGGTCGAGGTCGGGCAGGAACTTGCCCAGGGCCTCGGTGTACTCGACGAACGGCGTCTCCAGGGCCTCGAACCCGTATAGCTCGAAGCTCCTGCGGATCGTCTCCAGCATCCGGCCCTGCGCGGCGATCTCGCCGGCGCGGCGGTCGACGAAGCCGCGCGGCAGGCGGGGCTTCAGGGTCTCGGCCTTCGGGGTGACGGGCGGGGTGTCGGGCTTGGACATGGGCGCATTCGCTTCTCGCGGACCCGAGTCCTGGGTCCCGCATCGAATCTTCGATCGTCTCCGGCGGGCGGAGATCCTGCGGCCGGGCTCTAGAGCATGCCGGGCGAAAGGGGAATTCGGTTCGCGGGCGCTCTGGCTGCCCGACCCTCCGGCGGTGTCGTCCTTGCGAGCGGAGCGAAGCGATCCAGTCAGAGCCACGCTTGTCGAGGTCGCGCCGCCCTGGGTCACGTCGCTGCGCTCGTGATGACGGAGAGGGCGCATCAACCGGAGCGGCGGAGCGAAGCGGAAGCCGGTTCGGCACAGGGCGCGGTTCACCCAGACCAGAGACCTCAGTACGGCGCGGTCAGCTTCAGCCAGAGCAGGGCCGCGAGGCTCACCACGGCGATCGGCATCTGCAGCGGGCGCAGGCGGGCATGCGACAGCGGCACCTCGCCGGCGCGCGCCGCGATCGGGTCGAGGATCCCGATGGCCGCGTAGCCGAGGATCAGCATCGCGAGGGCCGGCACCGCCTTGCCCATCACCGCCGCGAACAGGCTGCCCAGCCCGAGGCCGTAGAGGACCAGCATGGTGACGATCTGCGACACCTGCGGGCCGCCCTCGGTCCGGAAGCTGACGCCGCGGCGCACGCCGGCCAGGAACAGCAGGATCGAGGCGGCGTAGAGCAGGGTGAACAGCGCCACGAGGTAGTCGAGGGGCTTGCCGTTCAGCCACCACGTCACGGCGGTGCCGACGGCGATCGGCAGCATCGGGCCGAAGCCGAAGACGATCTCGAGCCAGGGGATCCGGCGCGGCTCGTGCGTGGTGAGGGTGCGTCCGGTGGCGTCGTCGCGCATGGCGGTCTGGGGGAACTCTCGATTCGACGGTCTGCTGCGCCGCAGCACCGGGACAGGGAACGGCCGCGCCCCGGCCCGGTTCCGAAACCCGGGTCCGGGCTCGGTTCGACGCGGCCCGTGTAGCGCCGCCGCGGCGCGCCGGCGAGGCCCCGCCGGTTCGTGAACGCGTCACCCGGTCGCCGGCGTCGCCGTCGGCGTCCAGGGCCAATGTCCGGGCCCTTGTCCGGGCCCTTGAGTGCGGGCGAGAAAGGCGTTATCTGTGTGGGGCCCTCATCACAAGGTCTGCGCCGCAGCGCGCCCGTGAGCCGCGAGGGTCCTGCCTCATCGGTTTCGCCAACCTGACCCCGGGCCCCTCGCCGCAGCGCGGCCCGCTCTCCGGTGCCCATCCCCCGGGCACTTGGCACTGAACCGGCCCTCCCACCACCTCCGTCGGTTGCAAGATACCCCCATGACGCCAAATCCCGACGCCCTCGCCGACGATATCGAGACCGCGGAGCCGGCCGACGCGCCGACCATGCCCGCCGCCCTCGAGGGCGTCCGCGAGGTCAAGCTCCAGGACCTCAAGTCGAAGACGCCGACCGACCTCACGGCCTTCGCCGAGGAGGTCGAGGTCGAGAACGCCTCGACCATGCGCAAGCAGGAGTTGATGTTCGCCATCCTGAAGCAGCTCGCTGCCAAGGAGGTCGAGATCATCGGCTCGGGCACCGTCGAGGTGCTGCAGGACGGCTTCGGCTTCCTGCGCTCCTCCGACTCGAACTACCTGCCCGGCCCGGACGACATCTACATCTCGCCGACCCAGATCCGCCGCTTCGGCCTGCGGACCGGCGACACCGTCGAGGGCCCGATCCGCGGCCCCAAGGACGGCGAGCGCTACTTCGCGCTCCTCAAGGTCAACACGATCAACTTCGAGAACCCGGAGAAGATCAAGCACAAGGTCCACTTCGACAACCTGACGCCGCTCTTCCCGACGAAGCGGTTCAAGCTCGAGCTGGACAACCCGACCAAGAAGGATTTCTCGCCGCGGATCATCGACATCGTGGCGCCGATCGGCAAGGGCCAGCGCGCCCTGATCGTGGCGCCGCCGCGCACGGGTAAGACCGTGCTGATGCAGAACATCGCGCAGTCGATCACCCTGAACCATCCCGAGTGCTACCTGATCGTGCTGCTCATCGACGAGCGGCCCGAGGAGGTCACCGACATGCAGCGCTCGGTGAAGGGTGAGGTCATCGCCTCGACCTTCGACGAGCCCGCCACCCGCCACGTGCAGGTCGCCGAGATGGTGATCGAGAAGGCCAAGCGCCTCGTGGAGCACGGGCGCGACGTCGTGATCCTGCTGGATTCCATCACGCGCCTCGGCCGCGCCTACAACACGGTGGTGCCGTCCTCCGGCAAGGTACTGACCGGCGGCGTCGACGCCAACGCCCTGCAGCGGCCCAAGCGCTTCTTCGGCGCCGCCCGCAACATCGAGGAGGGCGGCTCGCTCTCGATCATCGCCACCGCGCTGATCGACACCGGCTCGCGCATGGACGAGGTCATCTTCGAGGAGTTCAAGGGCACCGGCAATTCCGAGATCATCCTGGACCGCAAGGTCTCCGACAAGCGCATCTTCCCGGCGATCGACATCACCCGCTCGGGCACCCGCAAGGAGGAGCTGCTGGTCCCGCCGGACTCGCTCAAGAAGACCTACGTGCTGCGCCGCATCCTCAACCCGATGGGCGTCACCGACGCGATCGAGTTCCTGCTCGACAAGCTGCGCCAGACCAAGAGCAACGGCGACTTCTTCGACTCGATGAACACTTGAGGCCATCCCCGGCCGCGGGCATCGCCGCCGTCCCCGCGAGCGGAGCGATCCAGGCAGCGCCACGGTGGCAAGCCGCGCGCTGGCCTGGGTCACGTCGCTGCGCTCCGGTCCCTCAGGATCGGGGAGCAGATGGGACGGGAGTCGCGCCCGCCGCTGCGGGACGCCGCGACGCCTGTCCCGCGGCGGCACGAAACGCGATCCCGGCCCGATCGGGCCGTTGACCGTCTCCTAACCGGCCTCTGCCAAGCTTCCATCCGGGCGCCAAGTAGCGTATCGGCCCCGCGACAGCCCCGCCGGCCGGTCCATCCCGGCGGCGGGGCTCGTCGCAGCCCGGCTGCCAGGCTTGCACCGATCCCCGGATCCGTGACACTGGCGCGATGCCCCGCTCGCCCTGGACCGGTCCGGATCCGCTCCTCCTCGCCTCGACCAGCCCGACGAGGCGCCTCCTCCTGGAGAGCGCCGCCCTGCCGGTCGAGACCGCCGCCCCGGACGTCGACGAGCGCGCCCTGGAGGCGGCGAGCGCCGGCCTGTCCCCGCCCGACCTCGCCCTGCACCTCGCCCGCGCCAAGGCCGAGTCGGTGGCGGCGCGCCATCCCGGGCGGATCGTCCTCGGCGCCGATCAGGTGCTCGACCTCGACGGCACCGTGTTCCACAAGCCGGCCGACGGCGCGTCGGCCCGGGCCCAGCTCGCCCGTCTGTCCGGCCGCACCCACGCCCTTCATTCCGCCGTGGTCCTGGCCGGGGCGGTCGAGGACGCCTTCGTGGAGACCGCGCGGCTGACCCTGCGCCCCCTCGATGACCGGGCGATCGCGGCCTATGTGGACTGCGCCGGCGAGGATCGCGTGCGGGCGAGCGTCGGCGGTTACCAGCTCGAGGGGCCGGGGATCCACCTGTTCGAATCGGTCGGGGGCGATCACAGCACCGTGCTGGGCCTGCCGCTTCTGCCGCTCCTCGCGCGGCTGCGCGCCGCCGGGCTTCTGGCTTTCTGAGGGAGTACCGCCTTGGCGGGACACGACCATTCGCACGGCGGCCACGGAGGGCATTCCCGAGGCTCCCACGCCCACGGCGGTCATGCCCATGGCGGCCTCGGCGGCCACGCGCACGCGCCGAAGGATTTCGGCACGGCCTTCGCCATCGGCATCGTGCTCAACACCGCCTTCGTGGTGATCGAGGCGGCCTACGGCTATCTCAGCAACTCCATGTCGCTGGTGGCCGACGCTGGCCACAACCTCTCGGACGTGCTGGGCCTCGCGGCCGCCTGGATCGCCGCCATCCTGGTGCGCCGCCGCGCCAGCGCGCGCTTCACCTACGGCTACCGCGGCTCCTCGATCCTGGCCGCCCTGTTCAACGCCGTGTTCCTGCTCATCGCCATGGGGGCGGTGATCTGGGAGGCGCTGGTCCGGCTGATCCACCCGGAGCCCGTCGCGGGCACGACCGTGATGGTGGTGGCGGCGGTGGGAATCCTGGTCAACGGCCTGACCGCGTGGCTCTTCGCCAGCGGCGCCAAGGGGGACATCAACGTCCGCGGGGCGTTCCTCCACATGGTGGCCGACGCCGCCGTCTCGGCCGGGGTCGTGGTGGCGGGCCTCGTGATCCAGCTCACCGGCCTCGCCTGGCTCGACCCGGCGGTCAGCCTCGTCATCGCCGCCCTGGTGGTCTGGGCGACCTGGGGCCTGCTGCGCGACAGCGTGGCCATGTCCCTCGACGCCGTGCCGCCGGAGATCTCCCCGGACGCGGTGACCGGCTTCCTCCTCGAGCGGCCGGGCGTCGCCGGCCTCCACGACCTGCATATCTGGCCCATGAGCACCACCAGCGTCGCCCTGACGGTCCATCTCGTGATGCAGGAGGGACATCAGGCCCACCGCCAGCCCGGCAACGGCTTCCTCACCGAGACCGCCGAGGGCCTGCGCGACCGGTTCGGCATCGGCCACGCCACCCTCCAGGTCGAGGAGGCCGGCGGCCCGGCCTGCCGCCTCGCGCAGGACTGCGCGGCGTGAGCGGCGCCCAGCCCCGCGCCTTCGTGGTCGGCCACCCGATCGCCCACTCGCGCTCGCCGCTGATCCACGGCCACTGGCTCGCCGTGCACGGGATCCCGGGCTCCTACGAGCGGCTCGACGTGGCCCCGGAGGCCTTTCCGGACTTCGTCCGCGCCCTGCCCGCGTCCGGCTACCGGGGCGGCAACGTCACCATCCCCCACAAGGAGGCGGCCTTCGCGCTGGTGGACACGCTCACGCCGCGGGCGAGAACCATCGGGGCGGTCAACACCCTGGTGGTCGGGCCGGACGGGCGGATCCGCGGCGACAACACCGACGCGCCGGGCTTCTGCGCCCATCTCGACCACAGCCTGGGCGCGGCCTGGCCGGACGGCGGCACCGCCCTGGTGCTCGGCGCCGGCGGCGCGGCGCGGGCGATCGTGGTCGGGCTCGCCGAGCGCGGCCTGCGGCGCATCTGGGTCGCCAACCGCACCGCGGCCCGGGCCGAGGCGGTGGCCGCCCTCGCGCCGGGCGTCGGCGCGGCGCTCGCCTGGGACGACCTGCCGGCGGCGCTCCCCGGGACAGGCCTCCTCGTCAACACCACGTCCCTGGGCATGAAGGGCCAGCCGCCCCTCGTCGTCGACCTGTCGCCCCTGCCGGCGGACGCGGCCGTGGCCGACATCGTCTACGCGCCCCTGGAGACGGAACTCCTGGCGGCGGCGCGGCGGCGGGGGCTCGCCGCCGTGGACGGGCTCGGCATGCTGCTGCACCAGGCGGTGCCGGGCTTCGCGGCGTGGTTCGGCCCGCGTCCCGCCGTCACCCCCGAGCTGCGCGACCGGATCGTGGCGGACCTCGCCGGATGACCCCGAAGGCCGGATCCGGACCCGTCATCCTCGGGCTCACCGGCTCGATCGGCATGGGCAAGTCGGCCACGGCCCGGATGTTCGCGGAGCGCGGTGTCCCGGTCCACGACGCCGACGCCGCCGTCCACGCCCTCTACGGGCCGAACGGCGCGGCCGCGGCGGCGATCGGCGCGGCCTTTCCCGGCGTGCTCGGCGACCACGGCGGGGTCGACCGGGCGCGGCTGCGCGCCGCGGTGCTCGACGCGCCCGACCGGATGGCGGCGCTGGAGGCCATCGTCCATCCCCTGGTGCGCGCGGCCAGCACGGACTTCCTGGCGCGGCACGCGGCGGCGGCGCTGGTCGTCCTCGACGTCCCGCTCCTCTACGAGACCGGCGGCGAGGGCCGCTGCGACGCGGTCGCGGTGGTGAGCGCCCCGCCCGAGATCCAGCGCGAGCGGGTGCTCGCCCGCCCCGGCATGACCGAGGCGGCCCTCGCGGCGATCCTGGCCAAGCAGATGCCCGACGCCGAGAAGCGCGCCCGGGCGGATTTCGTGATCGACACGGGCCGGGGCTTCCCCGCCGCCGAGGCCGAGGTGGCGCGGATCGTCGCGCGCCTGACGGCGCACCGTGCGGAGCCGCACGCCGGCGACGGATGACACGCCCGGCGGATTGAATATCTGCGGTTGTGTTCCGACGGAACACGAACGGCAGGATGGACGTGATGGCGCGGCGCTCGGGCAGGATAGATCCGGTTCGGTCCGGCGGCGTCCGGGCCGCGGCCCTTCTCGTGCTGCCGGTCTTGCTGCTGGCGGCCGCGCCCGCGCGGGCCCAGTACGTCGCCAGCTGCCCGCCGCCGAAGAAGGTCGCGGCCGGCGCCTGCGTCACCGCCTGCCCGGGCGGCTACGAGGACCGGGGGCCGGTCTGCGTCTACCGCAACACCTCCCGCTAGGCGGGGCGGTCGACGGGCGCTCGACATTGGGTCGACGGCGATGGACGGGGACGGCCGTGCAGGGCGGGTTAACCGCCCGGGCTTATCCCGCTAGGGTCCGCCCCCATCCCCCGCGAGCCGCGAGACCCATGCTGCGCGAGATCGTCCTCGACACCGAGACCACCGGCACGGAGGCGAAGGGAGGCGACCGGCTGATCGAGATCGGCGCGGTGGAGCTCCTCAACCACATCCCCACCGGCCGGACCTTCCACCGCTACTGCAACCCGCAGCGGCCGGTCTCCGAGGGCGCGTTCAACGTCCACGGCCTGTCCGACGCGTTCCTCGCCGACAAGCCGCTCTTCGCCGAGATCGCCGGCGAGTTGCTGGCCTTCCTGGCCGACGGGCGGCTCGTGATCCACAACGCGCCCTTCGACGTCGGCTTCCTCAACATGGAATACGCCCGGCTCGGCGCGAACGCCCCGCCGCCGATCCAGCTGGAGGACGTCGTCGACACCCTGCCGATGGCCCGGCGCAAGCACCCGGGCGCGGCCAACAACCTCGACGCCCTCTGCAGCCGCTACGGCATCGACAACACCCGGCGCACCAAGCACGGGGCGCTCCTCGACGCGCAGATCCTGGCCGAGGTCTACGTCGAGCTGCTCGGCGGCAAGCAGACCAGCCTCGGCCTCCTGGAGGCCGCGACGGCCGCCCCTTTGGCCGGCTCGGCGGCCCTGGCGTCGGCGGCTCCGGCGGCGCCCCGCCCCTACCGGTCTCGCCTCACGGATGCAGAGCGTGCCCGGCACGACAGCTTCCGCGCGAGCCTCGGTCCTGCCGCGATCTGGGCCGAGTATATCGGGGCGGACGATCCGGCCTGAGCGCCGGTCCGTCCCGCTCTCCGATCCGCACGCCTGCCGCGCGCCGCCGGCTGTTGCCGCATCGCACAGGGGCGTTTATTGCAATGCACAAAACACCGTCGACGGAGCCTCTCGCGGGGTGACGGAGGCTGGCCCGCGCGCTGCCGGTGCGCTCCCCCGGGGGAGGCACGGGCGCGCCGGATCCGGCCGTGACGGAGATGCTGAGGCAGTGAGGCGCGCACGCATGACCGAGGATTTCGGCAGTCGCGACGGACAGCGCGACGACAAGACCGGCCCGTCACCCTTCGCCGACATGATCGAGGCCACCCGCCTGACCGGCCTCGGCCGGCTGGAGGAGGCGACCGCTCTCATCCAGCGCAGCCTCGGGGGGCAGAAGGCCCCGCCCGCCGATCCGTCGGCCGCGCCGCAGGCTCCCGCGCGCCGCGACGCGCCGGCCGCCGAGACGCGCAGTCCCGCGGCGGAGTCCGGGACGCGGATGCGCGAGGTGGTGGGGCAGGTC
>NZ_JBKFBI010000124.1:0-18622 GCF_053346095.1 Methylobacterium sp. A52T
CCCCCCCCCCCCACAGCAGCTGGCGCGCGGCGCCCCCCTCTCCCCGCATGCGGGGAGAGGGGGGCGCCGCGCGCCGCCACACACAGCCCACGCCCTAGCGAGGACCCATGCTCGGCTATATCGGCAGGCGCATCCTCGCCACCATCCCGGTCATGGCGGTGGTCGGGCTGTTCGTCTTCAGCCTCCTCTACTTCGCCCCGGGCGACCCGGCGGCAATCATCGCGGGCGACCAGGCGACGCCCGACGACGTCGCCCGCATCCGCGCCACGCTCGGCCTCGACCGGCCGTTCCTGGTGCGGTTCTGGGAATGGTCCTGGCAGATCCTCCACGGGGATCTCGGCACCTCGATCTTCACCAACCTGCCGGTCACCACCATGATCGGCCAGCGCGTGCAGCCCACCGTCTCGCTGATGCTCGTCACCCTGGTCTTCGCCATCGTGGTGGCGGTGCCGCTCGGCGTCGTCGCCGCCTGGAAGGCCGGCAGCCTGATCGACCGCCTCGTGATGGGGCTCGCCGTGACGGGCTTCTCGGTGCCGGTCTTCGTGGTCGGCTACATCCTGGCCTACGTCTTCGCCCTCGAGCTCGGCTGGCTGCCCGTCCAGGGCTACACGCCGATCGAGCAGGGCGTGTGGCCCTGGCTGTCCAACCTGATCCTGCCGGCGGTGACGCTCGGTCTCGTCTACATCGCGCTGATCGCCCGGGTGACCCGCGCGACCATGCTCGACGTGCTCCAGCAGGATTACGTGCGCACAGCCCGGGCCAAGGGGCTGGCGCAGGGGCCGGTCCTGTTCGTCCACGCCCTCAAGAACGCCGCGGTGCCGATCGTCACCGTGATCGGCATCGGCATCGCGCTGCTGATCGGCGGCGCGGTGGTGACCGAGACGGTCTTCGCGATTCCCGGCCTCGGGCGCCTCACCGTCGACGCGATCCTGCGGCGCGACTACCCGGTCATCCAGGGCGTCGTGCTGCTGTTCAGCTTCGTCTACGTGCTCGTGAACCTCGCCATCGACCTCTTCTACACCGTGCTCGACCCGAGGATCCGCTATTGACCGCGACCGTCGCGCCCTTCCCCAGCAGCGCCCCGCAGGCGGGCGCCCCGCCCGAGGGCACCGCCCCCAAGGCGCCCCCGCCGCCGGGCCTCGCCGTCGCGGCGCCGCTGCCCGACGTCATCCCGGCCCGCAAGCGCCGGGGCCGGGTCTGGACCTACGTGCGCCGCAACCCGACCATCGTGGTCGGCGGCGTGCTGCTCCTCATCGTCTTCCTGATGGCGGTGCTGGCCCCCTATCTCGGCACCGTCGACCCGACCGCCCTGGCGCCCGCCAAGCGCACTCGGGCCCCGTCGGCGCAGTACTGGTTCGGCACCGACATGCTCGGCCGCGACGTCTACTCGCGGGTGGTCTACGGCGCCCGGGTCTCGCTGCTGGTCGGCTTCTCGGTGGCGTTCCTCGCCTCGGTCGCGGGGCTGGCGGTCGGCCTCGTCTCCGGCATGGTGCGCTGGCTCGACGGGATCGTCATGCGGGTCGTCGACGGCATGATGTCGATCCCGCCGATCCTGCTCGCGGTCGCGCTGATGGCGCTCACCCGCGGCTCGGTCCAGAACGTGATCATCGCGATCACCATCGCGGAGATCCCGCGCGTCGCCCGCCTCGTGCGCGGCGTGGTGCTGTCGCTGCGCGAGCAGCCCTACGTCGAGGCGGCGGTGACCACGGGCACCCGGATGCCGGCGATCATCTGGCGCCACATCCTGCCCAACACGCTGGCGCCCATGACCGTGCAGGCGACCTACATCTGCGCCTCCGCGATGATCACCGAGGCGATCCTGTCGTTCATCGGCGCGGGCGTGCCGCCGTCGACGCCGTCCTGGGGCAACATCATGGCCGAGGGCCGGGCCCTCTGGCAGGTGAAGTTCTACATCATCCTGTTCCCGGCCATCTTCCTCTCGATGACGGTGCTCGCCGTGAACCTCGTCGGCGACGGCCTGCGCGACGCCCTCGACCCCCGCATGGCGAAAGACGTCTGATGAGGACCGGCAGCATGAGCGGCACCCCCCTCCTGTCGATCGAGAACCTGCAGGTCCATTTCCGCACCCCCGACGGGGTGAACCGGGCGGTGGACGGGGTCTCGTTCGCGATCCAGTCGGGCGAGACCCTGGCGATCGTGGGCGAGTCCGGTTGCGGCAAGTCGGTGACGTCGATGTCGATCCTGCGGCTCCTGCCCGAGCCGCCGGCCCGCATTGCCGGCGCCATCAGGTTCGAGGGCAAGAACCTCCTCGACCTGCCGAACAGCGCCATGCGCAAGATCCGCGGCAACGACATCAGCGTGATCTTCCAGGAGCCGATGACCTCGCTGAACCCGGTGCTGACGGTCGGTCGCCAGATCGGCGAGACCCTGCGGCTGCACCAGGGGCTCGGCCGCCGGGAGGCCGAGGAGCGGGCCGTGGAGATGCTGACGCTGGTCGGCATCCCCGAGCCGCGGCGCCGGGTGCGGGAATACCCGCACCAGCTCTCCGGCGGCATGCGCCAGCGGGTGATGATCGCCATCGCGCTCGCCTGCTCGCCGAAGCTCCTGATCGCCGACGAGCCGACCACGGCGCTCGACGTGACCATCCAGGCCCAGATCCTCGACCTGATGCGCGACCTGAAGGCCCGGGTCGGCGCCGCCATCATGCTGATCACCCACGATCTCGGCGTGGTCGCCGAGGTCGCCGACCGGGTGGTGGTGATGTATGCCGGCCGCAAGGTCGAGGAGGCGCCGGTCCGCGACCTGTTCCGGTCGCCGCGCCACCCCTACACCCGCGGCCTGATGGGGGCGGTGCCGAAGCTCGGCGCCGTGGAGCACGGCGCCGACGCGCGGCTCGCCGAGATCCCCGGCATGGTGCCGAGCCTGAAGGGTCGGATCGAGGGCTGCGTCTTCGCCGGGCGCTGCCCGGACGTCACCGACCTGTGCCGCGCCTACGCGCCAGCCCTGGAGCCGAAGGCGCCGGGCCACCTCGCCGCCTGCCACTACGCGCCGAAGGACGCCCTCGCGGCATGAGCGCCACGCCCGCACCCGCCGGCCGCATCCTGCTGGAGGTCAACGACCTCAAGAAGCACTTCGCCCTCGGCGGAGGCCTGTTCGGCCAGTCCAAGCGCGTGCTCAAGGCGGTGGACGGCCTGTCCTTCACGGTCGCCCGCGGCGAGACCCTCTCGCTCGTCGGCGAGTCCGGCTGCGGCAAGTCCACCGTCGCCAAGGCGCTGATGCGCCTCTACGTGCCCACCGCCGGCCAGGTGGTGCTCGACGGGAAGCGCATCGACGACCTCTCGGCCGGGGCGCTCCGGCCCCTGCGGCGCCACATCCAGATGGTGTTCCAGGACCCGTTCTCGTCCCTCAACCCGCGGATGCGGGTGCGGGCGATCCTGGCCGAGCCGATCCGCAATTTCGGGCTGGCCCGGAACAGCGCCGACCTGGAGAGCCGGCTGGCCAGCCTGATGGAGCGGGTCGGCCTGCCGCGCGAGGCGCTGGGACGCTTCCCGCACGAGTTCTCCGGCGGGCAGCGCCAGCGCATCGGCATCGCCCGGGCGCTCGCCGCCGAGCCGGACCTGATCATCTGCGACGAGGCGGTCTCGGCCCTCGACGTCTCGGTGAAGGCGCAGATCGTCAACCTGCTGCGCGACCTGCAGCGCGAGCTCGACCTCGCGATGCTGTTCATCTCGCACGACCTCGCCATCGTCGAGCACATGACCCACCGCGTCGCGGTGATGTATCTCGGCAAGATCGTCGAGATCGGTCCCCGCCGGGATCTCTTCCTGGCGCCCAAGCACCCCTACACCCAGGCCCTGCTCTCGGCGGTGCCGATCCCGGAGCCCGGAGCCGGGCGCACCCGCATCGTGCTCAAGGGCGACGTGCCGAGCCCGATCAACCCGCCGTCGGGCTGCCGCTTCCACACCCGCTGCCCGCACGCCTTCGACCGCTGCCGGACCGAGGTGCCGGGGCTCGACGCGGTGGGCGCCGGCCATCTCGCCGCCTGCCACCTCAACGACGCGTCCGCCCCCGCCCGGGCGGCCTGACGACGCCGTCTTTGCGAGCGCGGCGAAGCAACCCAGGGCAGCGCGACTTCCGGCAGCGTAGCGCCGACTGGATTGCTTCGCTCCGCTCGCAAAGACGGAGGCGTCCCGGACCAATCGTCTCACTTCGCGATCCATATTCGGAGCCTTCCGTGCAGCACGATCTCATCCTGAAGGGCGCGCGGGTCGTCGACCCGTCGCAGAACCACGACGGGATCTGCGACGTCGCCTTCGCGGACGGCCGGGTCTCGGGCTTCGGCCGGGACCTGCCGGTGGGCCCCGGTACGCAGGTCCGCGACATGGAAGGCGCGATCGTCACGCCGGGCCTGATCGACCTGCACACCCACGTCTACTGGGGCGGCACCTCGCTCGGCATCGACGCCGACGCATTCTGCCGGACTTCCGGGGTGACCACCTCGGTCGATACCGGCAGCGCCGGGCCCGGCAACTTCGCGGGCTTCCGCAGCCACGTGATCGAGCGGTCGCAGGCGCGGATCCTCGCATACCTGCACGTCTCCTTCGCGGGGATCTTCGGCTTCTCGAAGACCATCATGGTCGGCGAGAGCGAGGACCCGCGGCTCATGGCGCCCCGGGAGGCGGTCGAGGTCGCCGACGCCAACCGGGACGTGATCGTCGGCATCAAGGTCCGGGTCGGGCGCCACGCCTCGGGCGACCAGGGCACCGCGCCCCTCGACATCGCGCTGCAGGTCGCGGAGGAGACCGGCCTGCCGCTGATGGCCCATATCGACGAGCCGCCGCCGAGCTACGAGCAGGTGCTGGCCATGCTGCGCCCCGGCGACGTGCTGACCCACGCGTTCCGGCCGTTCCCCAACTCTCCCATCACGGCCCAGGGTGCCGTGAAGCCGGCGCTCCGCGAGGCGCGGGCGCGGGGCGTGCTGTTCGACATCGGCCACGGCAAGGGCTCGTTCGCCTTCAGGACCGCGCGGGCCATGCTGGCGGGGGGCTTCCTGCCCGACACGATCTCGTCGGACGTGCACCAGCTCTGCATCGAGGGGCCGGCCTTCGACCAGGTCACCACTATGTCGAAGATGCTCTGCCTCGGCATGAGCCTCAACGAGGTCGTCGCCGCCTCCACGGTGAACGCCGCCGTGGCGCTGAAGCGGATGGAGTACGGGACCCTGAAGGTCGGGGCGCTCGGCGACGCCACCGTGCTGGCGGTGCGGGACGGCGCCTTCGACTACGTCGACACCCGCGGCGAGCACATGACGGGCGACCGGCGGATTACCGCCGAGGGCGTGGTGCTGAAGGGCCGGTGGTGGCACCCGGCCTGACCCGTCGGGCCTGACGATCGGGACGAAGATCCCATCGCATACAAAATATCGACCTTTACAGCCTCTTCCGCGGGCCGATACACTTTCCCGTGAGGGCCGGACCATCTCCGGCCCTCAGCGAAACGCGGTCCAAGCCGCGGCGCCAGGGAGGATGGATGGACACGGGTCAGCCTCTGCTGGAGGTCGACGGCGTCACGCTCCGCTACAAGACGCCCGAGCACCTCGTCACGGCCACCTACCGGGTGAGCTTCCGGGTCTGGCCCGGGGACCGGTTCGTCCTGCTCGGGCCGTCCGGATGCGGGAAGTCGACCCTGCTCAAGGCGGTGGGCGGCTACATGGCGCCGACTGAGGGCGAGATCCGCCTGAAGGGGCGCCCGGTGACCGAGCCCGGCCCCGACCGGATGATGGTGTTCCAGGAGTTCGACCAGCTCCTGCCGTGGAAGACGGTCCGGCAGAACGTGGTCTTCGCCCTCGAGGCCTCGGGCCGACTGAGAGGTCGCGAGGCCCTGGACCGGGCGAACCTCTACATCGACAAGGTCAACCTGACGAAGTTCGCCGACAGCTACCCCCACACCCTGTCGGGCGGCATGAAGCAGCGCGTCGCCATCGCCCGCGGCATGGCGATGGAGCCCGACATCCTGTTGATGGACGAGCCCTTCGCGGCGCTCGACGCGCTCACCCGGCGGCGCATGCAGGACGAGCTGCTCGCCCTGTGGGAGGGCACGCGCTTCACCGTGCTGTTCGTCACCCACTCGATCCCCGAGGCGATCAAGGTCGGCTCGCGCATCCTGCTGCTCTCGCCTCATCCCGGCGAGGTGAAGGCCGAGCTCAACAGCGCCGAATCGCCGGAGGCGGCGCTGCAGCTCGAGGGCCGGATCCAGCACATGCTGTTCTCGGAAGAGATCCAGGAGGCGGAGAATGTCTAGCGCGCAAGCCCTGAGCGGCGCCCCGCTGGCCGGGCCGGGCGCCGCGCCGCGCCTGTCGCCCCTGCCGCCGTCCGGCCGGCCCGAGATCGTGCGCGAGACCGGCCACGCCCACGGCGCCGCGGTGGTGGAGAAGCCGCTGTCGATCACCGAGCGCCTCTACAACCAGGCGTGGCTGCGCAAGATCGTGATCCTCGTGCTCCTCGCCGGGATCTGGGAGGCCTACGGGCGCTACCTCGACAACGACCTCCTGTTCCCGACCTTCACGGCGACCGTGGAGGCCTTCTTCCGGGGCATCGCGGACGGCACGCTGCCGGCCCGGGCCTGGAGCTCGCTGAAGGTGCTGCTCATGGGCTACGCCGCCGGCGTCGCCCTGGCGACCGTGCTCACCGGCGTCGCCATCGCGTCGCGGATCGGGACCGACCTGCTCGAGACGCTGACGTCGATGTTCAACCCGCTGCCGGCGATCGCGCTCCTGCCCCTGGCGCTGATCTGGTTCGGCCTGGGCAACGGCAGCCTGATCTTCGTGCTGGTCCACTCGGTGACCTGGGCGATCGCCCTCAACACCCATTCGGGCTTCCTGTCGGTCAGCCGCACGCTCAAGATGGTCGGGCGCAATTACGGGCTGTCGGGCCCGAGGCTGATCGGCAAGATCCTGATCCCGGCGGCGTTCCCCTCGATCCTCACCGGCCTGAAGGTCGGCTGGGCCTTCGCGTGGCGCACCCTGATCGCCGCCGAGCTGGTCTTCGGGGTGTCGTCCGGGGCGGGCGGCCTCGGCTGGTTCATCTTCGAGAACAAGAACATGCTCGACATCCCGAACGTGTTCGCCGGGCTGCTCACCGTGATCCTGATCGGTCTCGTGGTCGAGAACCTGATCTTCCAGACGATCGAGCGGCGCACCGTCCAGCGCTGGGGCATGCAGGCCTGAGCGAGGGCGGCCCGGACGGAGCGCTCCGGCCACGCTCCGCCCGAGGCCGGCCCCGACCTCTGCGGAGACGCATCTTCTCGCATGTCGCTTGAATAGAGATCGAATTTCTCTATTGTGACGGTGCGGCGAACGTTTTCTTCCTATAGGCTCCGCCGACGCCCCCCGGAGCCCGTTCCCGTGAGCCCTGACGCCCCCTCCAAGACGGCCCCGACGCCGGCCCGCCCCGACCGGGGCGGCCGGTCGGACACAGCCGCCTCGGTCCTGCCCGGCATCGGCCTGTGCGCGGTGATCACCGCGGTGGCGATGGCCGCGCAGGCGTTGGAGGAACGGGTCGCCGGCCACCCCTACATCGAGGCCCTGGTCCTGGCGATCCTGATCGGCATCGCGGTGCGGACCGCCTGGACGCCCCCGGCGCAGTTCCGCACCGGCATCGCCTTCTCGGCCAAGCAGCTCCTCGAGGTCGCCGTGGTGCTGCTCGGCGCCTCCCTGAGCCTCGGGGCGATCCTCGCTTCCGGCCCGGCGCTGCTGGCCGGCATCGTCGGGACCGTGGTCCTCGGCATCGCCGCCAGCGTGGCGATCTGCCGGGCGCTCGGGCTGCCGGCCCGGATGGCGATCCTGGTGGCCTGCGGCAACGCCATCTGCGGCAACTCGGCCATCGCCGCGGTCGCGCCCGTGATCGGCGCGGAGGCGAAGGACATCGCCGCCGCCATCGCGTTCACCGCCGTCCTCGGCGTGCTGATGGTGCTCGGGCTGCCGCTGTTCGTGCCCCTCGCGGGCATGACCGACAACCAGTACGGGGTGCTGGCGGGGCTCACCGTCTACGCGGTGCCGCAGGTCCTGGCCGCGACCGTGCCGGTGAGCCTGCTGTCGACCCAGGTCGGCACCCTGGTCAAGCTGGTGCGGGTGCTGATGCTCGGCCCGGTCGTGGTGGTGTTCTCGCTCATCGCCCCGCGTCTGCCGCAGGCGGCGGGGGCGCCGCCGGCGCCGTCCCGTCCGGGCTTCACCAAGCTGGTGCCCTGGTTCATCCTCGGCTTCCTGGCGCTGGCCACCCTGCGCTCCCTGGGCCTCGTCCCGGACCCGGCGGTGAAGCCGCTGACCCAGCTCGCCGGGCTGCTCACGGTCCTGTCCATGGCCGCCCTCGGCCTCGGGGTCGACGTCCGGGTCCTGGCCCGGGTCGGCGGCCGGGTGACCCTCGCGGTCACCGCCTCCCTGGCGGTCCTGATCGCCCTGAGCCTGACGCTGATCCGCGCCCTCGGGATCGGGTGACGCCGCGCGCGGTCTTTCCCGCCGCGCGGGCTCCCGACCCCTGTAACAGGCATCCCATCGGCACCTTTGTGCAGGTGACCGGAGCCTTTCGCACCGGCGATCCAGCCCACCCGCACCGAAAAGCGCTTCGGGTGATCATCCCTCAGTCAAGACCGTCTTGACACATACGCGGTTTTTGCTTTGGAACCGCAGGCATCGTCGTCGAAAGCTTCGTGTGGACTCGCGCAGTGCCTGAAAAGAATCCCGAGAACAGCCTCAGGTTGGTCACGCTGGTGGGCGAGATCGTCGCCGCCTACGTCTCGAACAATTCCGTTCCGCCGACGGCCCTGCCCGAGCTGATGGCGAGCGTGCACGCGGCCCTCGCATCCCTCGACGGACAGGCGCCGGCGGCCGCGGTCGAGCCGGCCGTGGAGCGGCCGACGCCGGCCCAGATCCGCAAGTCGGTTCAGGAGGACGGGATCGTCAGCTTCATCGACGGCCGGACCTACAAGACCCTGAAGCGCCATCTCACCGCCCACGGCCTGACGCCGGAGCGGTACCGCGAGCGCTACGGTCTGCCGGACGATTACCCGATGACGGCGCCGGGCTACGCCGCGCAGCGCTCCGCGCTGGCGAAGGCGATCGGCCTCGGCGTGCCCGGCGGGCGCGTCGATCAGCGCAGGACGGGCACCGGCGGCTGATCGGCGGCGCGGCGCGGGGTCGCGCGCGGCGCGGTCTCGCTCCGGCGCCCCTGGAACGGCAGCACCTGCGCGGGGCTCGGCTCGGATCGGCCGGGCTCGGCGCGGCCCGGGCGGCCGAACGTGTCGGCCCAGCTCAGCTTGATCACGCGGTTGTCCGCGGCCGCGGGCTCCTCCGCGGGGCGCGGCGCCTTGCGGTTCGCGGCGCCGATCCAGCGCACGATCCGGTGCTCGCGCCCGCGGCGGAGCACCGGCGGCAGATTCGTCTCGCTGCGCTTGCGGTTCGGCCGGATGTCGTCGGTCTGGTCTGAGATCGACACGCTCGATAACCCTGTCCCCGTGCGAGGTGCGGGCGGGGACGGATAGCGGGTGCAGCCGTGGATCCGCCGGGGTGCTCCACCCTCGACAACGGCGCTATCCTACTGAACTTGCAGGATCCGGACAGGGCGGTCCCGTCCAAAAAACTTGTCTCTGCGTCCCAGATTGGCCCGTCCGGGGCCGGAACGGCTCAGGAGGCGCGCGCGCCCGGCACCGCGGCGAGCAGGGTGCGGGTGTAGGCGTGCTCCGGCGCGGCGAACAGGTCCGCGGTGCCCCGCATCTCCACGATGGCGCCGCGGTGCATCACGGCGATCCGGTCGCAGATCGTGGCGGCCACCCGCAGATCGTGGGTGATGAACAGCATCGCCAGCGACAATCTCTGCTTCAGGTCCTCCAGCAGGTCCAGCACCTGCCGCTGGACCGAGACGTCCAGCGCCGAGACCGCCTCGTCGGCCACCAGCACGTCCGGCTCCATGGCGAGCGCCCGGGCGATGCCGATGCGCTGGCGCTGCCCGCCCGAGAAGGCGTTGGGGTAGCGGGCGGCGGCCCTGGGATCGAGCCCGACGAGATCGAGGAGGCTCCGGGCGCGCTCGCGCGCCTCCGCGACCGGGACCCCGTGGGCGATCGGGCCCGCCGTGATGATCTGCTCCACGGTGCGGCGCGGGTTCAGCGACGCGAACGGGTCCTGGAAGATCATCTGGATCCGGCTGCGCTTGTCGCGCAGGTCGCCGCTCTTGAGCGCCGTGTAGTCGAGCTCGCCCAGCCGGACCGTGCCGCCGTCGGGCTCGATCAGCCGGATCGCGAGCCGCGCCGTGGTCGACTTGCCGGAGCCGGATTCGCCGACGATCCCCAGAGTCTCGCCGCGGCGGACGTCGAACGAGACCTCCTTGACGGCCGCGACGACCCGCGGCTTGCCGAACAGGCCGGAGCGCCCGGAATAGGTCTTGGACAGCCCGGTCACCGAGAGGGCGACCGGAGCCGCTTCCACGGGCGCGCGCGGCGGCGGCGTCAGGCTCGGGACGGCGGCGAGCAGCGCCTTGGTGTAGGGCGCCTGCGGATTGCGCAGCACGGCCTCGGCGGTTCCGGATTCGACCAGCCGCCCGCGCTGGAGCACCGCCACGTGGTCGGCGATCTCCGCCACCACGCCGAAATCGTGGGTGATGAACAGGACGCTCATCCCGCGCTTCCGCTGCAGGTCGCGGATCAGCCGGAGGATCTGGGCCTGGGTGGTGACGTCGAGCGCCGTGGTCGGCTCGTCGGCGACCAGCACCGAGGGCTCCAGCGCCAGCGCCATGGCGATCATCGCCCGCTGCCGCTGGCCGCCGGAGAGCTGGTGCGGATAGGCCCGCACCGCCTCCTCGGGATTCGGCAGGCCGACCTCGGTGGCGAGCGCCACCGCCCGGGCCCAGCGCTCGCTGCGGGTGAGCAGGTTGTGCGCCTCGAACATCTCGGCGATCTGGTCGCCGATCCGCATCACCGGGTTCAGCGCCGTCATCGGCTCCTGGAACACCATGGCGATGCGCCGGCCGCGCAAGCTGCGCCAAGCGGGCTCGTCGAGGGTCAGGAGGTCCCGGCCCTCGAACAGGATCGTGCCGGCCGTCGGCTTCAGGGCCCGGGGCAGGAGGCCGGTGAGCGCGTAGGCGCTCATCGACTTGCCCGAGCCCGATTCCCCGACGACGCACAGGATCTTCCCGGCCTCGAGGTCGAGGTTCAGGCCCTCGACCGCGTGCGGGCGGTCGGCGCCCTTGGGGAGCGCGATCGTCAGATCGCGGATGCGGACGACCGGCTCGCTCATGGTTCAGGCCCTCGCTGTGCGGCGGCGGAGGATGTCGGGTCCGGCCTCGCCGAGATCCCAGAACAGGCCGGCCATGATCGCCAGGCCCTCGCGGGTGCCGGAGGCGAGCATGTGCTCGTCGGGCCCGTGCTGGCGGCAGGCCGGGTAGGAATGCGGCACCCAGAGCGTCGGCAGGCCCAGAATCTCCGAGAAGGCGTCGTTCGGCAGCGAGCCGCCGAGATTGGGCAGCAGCGCCGGCTTCTTGTTGGTGCTCGCCTCGATCGATTCCAGGGCCCACTCGACCCAGGGATCCTCCACGGGCAGCCGCGTCGCCTGGAAGACTTCCGCCGCGCGGGCCGGCCGGACGTCGATCATCGGGAAGCCGCGCGCGTCGAGATGGGCGCGGACGTTCCGGATCAGGTTCTGCCAGTCGGTGCCGACCACGAAGCGCAGCTGCAGGGTCGCCTTGGCGTGAGGCGGCACGGCGTTGAGCGGCCCGTCCGGGTCGCCGGTCTTGAAGGCCAGCACCTCCAGGGTGTTCCAGGCGAAGACCCGCTCGGCCGGGGTGAGGCCCGGCTCGCCCCAGTCGGTGTCGATCGTGGGCGCGGTCGGGTCCTCGCCGACGCGGATGTCGGCGAGCGCCGCACGCACGCCCTCGGGGATCGGCGGCGGCCGCAGGGCATCCACCAGGATGGCGCCGCGTGCGTCGACCATCGAGGCGATCGCCGAGGCCAGCACCGTGCCGGGGTTGCGCAGCAGCCCGCCCCAGTTGCCGGAATGGTGCGGACCCTCCCGCAGGTTCAGGCTCAGTTCGAAATTGTAGGCGCCTCGGGAGCCGAGGAAGAGGGTCGGGCGCTCGCCGTTGAGGCGCGGCCCGTCCGAGGCGATCAGCACGTCGGACCGGAGGGCCTCGGCCTGCTCGCGGCAGAACGGCCGCAGACCCGGGGAGCCCGATTCCTCGCCCATCTCGATCAGGAGCTTCACGTTGAAGCCGAGACGGCCGTCGCGGGCCGCGATCACCTGCTCCAGGGCGGCGAGGTTGAGAACGTGCTGGCCCTTGTTGTCGGCAGTGCCGCGGCCGTACCAGCGGTCGCCCTCGACCACGATCTCCCAGGGGCCGAGGCCTTCCCGCCACTGCTCGGGATAGCCCCGCACCGTGTCGCCGTGGCCGTAGATCAGCACGGTCGGCAGGCCCATACCCTCGTGCCGTTCGGCGATCAGGAACGGCCCGTGCACCCCGTCCGGGTTGGGGAAGATCTTCGGGGCCGCGAAGCCGAGGCGGGTGACCAGCGGCGTGACGAAGGCGTCGAGATAGGCGCGGAGCGCCGCCTCCTGGCCGGGGGCCTGGCTCTCGGTGGGCATCGCCACCGCCTCCCGCAGGAGGGCGAGGAACGCGCCCGAATCGAAGGCCTCCGTGGCGCGCGCGATGGCGGCGTCTCGCGTCATGGTGTGTTTCCCGTGAAACATTTCGTTAATCTGCCGGCCGGCTCCGGCCCGGCGGAGGCGTCAGTTGCGCGCCTCGGGGGCGGTGATGTCGCGCAGGCCGTCGCCGAGGAGGTTGATCGCCAGCACGAGGAGGAGGAGCGCCACGCCCGGGATGGTGATCACCCAGGGCTGGAAGAACATGTACTGCTTGCCCTCGGCGATCATCAGGCCCCAGGAGGGCAGGGGCGGCTGCACGCCGAGCCCGAGGAACGACAGGGCGGCCTCCAGCAGGATCGCGTGGGCCATCTCGAGGGTCGCCACGACGATCAGGGCGTTCATGATGTTGGGCAGGATCTCCTGGCGGATGATGCGCAGGTCGGTCAGCCCCGCGGCGCGGGCGGCCGAGATGAAGTCCTGGTTGCGGATCTGCTGGGTCGCGGCCCGGGTCACCACGGCGAAGCGGTCCCAGAGCAGGAAGCCCAGCACCAGCACCACCACCTTCAGGGAGCCGCCGACCAGCGCCGCCATGGCGAGCGCCACCAGCACCACCGGCATGGCGAGGCGGGTGGTCACCACGTAGCTCACCACCGAGTCGACCCAGCCGCCGAAATAGCCGGCGCACAGGCCGAGCGTGGTGCCGATCAGCCCGGAGATCAGCGCCGCCGAGATCCCGATCAGGAGGGAGATCTGGCCGCCGTAGAGCAGGCGGCTCAGATAGTCGCGGCCGAGCTTGTCGGTGCCGAGCACGTGCTCCCAGGTGCCCTTGGCCTGCCAGACCGGCGGGATCAGGCGGCGGGACACGTCCTGCGCGTAGGGGTCGTGCGGCGCGATGAGCGGGGCGGCGAGTGCGGCCAGCACGATCAGCCCGAGGATCCCGGCCCCGATCAGGAAGCCGGTGTGGCGCAGGCCCCGCCGCAGGATCAGGCGGGTGGGGGAGGGCACCGGCGCGAGCGCGACCGGCGCGTCCGGGGGCAGGGCCGGGGCGGCGAGCGCCGCCGTGTCGGGGGGGAGGCTCATCGGCGGATCCTCACGACTGGCGCAGGCGCGGGTCGAGGAAGGCGTTCAGGAGGTCGGCCGCCAGCGTCAGGCCGATGTAGATCATGGCCAGAACCAGCACGATCGCCTGGACGACGGGGAAGTCGTTGCGGGCGATGGATTCCCAGGCGAGCTGCCCGAGGCCCTGGAGCGAGAACACCGCCTCGATCACGATCGAGCCGCCGAGCATGAAGCCGAACTGCACCGCCGACAGGGCGATCACCGGGATCACGGCGTTGCGAAGCGCGTGCCGCACCAGGATCTTCCGGGGCGGCAGCCCCTTGGCGCGGGCGGTGCGGACGTAGTCGGAGGCCAGCACCTCCAGCATGCCGTTGCGGGTGAGGCGCATCACCGCCGGCATCGCGTAGTAGCCGAGCGCCACCGCGGGCAGGACGAAGTTCTTCCACGTGGCGTTGCCCGAGACCGGCAGCCAGCGAAGGTTGACGGAGAAGATCAGGATCAGCGTCAGGCCGAACCAGAAGCTCGGCATCGCCTGGCCGAGCACCGAGACGGCGAGCGCCGTCCGGTCGATCCACGTGTCCCGCTTCACCGCGGCGACGACGCCGAGGGGAATCGCCACGAACAGCGCGACGGCCAGCGCGATGATGCCGAGATAGAGGGTGATCGGCAGGCGGGCGGCCAGCAGGTCGATCACGCTCTCGCGGAAGTAGAAGGAGTTGCCGAAGTCGAGGTGCAGCGCCCGCCAGCCCCAGGTGAGGAACTGGGTCAGCAGCGGCTGGTCCAGACCGTAATCCTGGCGGATCTGGGCGATCTGCGGCCCGGTGGCCTCTGGGCCGGCGATGGCCGTGGCGAGGTCGCCCGAGAGGTGGAGGAGCAGGAAGCTCGCCACCGAGACCGTGAAGGCCACCGCCAGGGCGACCAGCACGCGCCGGAACGTGAAGGCCAGCATGGCTCAGGCTCCCTTTCGGCGATGCGGACCGGATCGGCTGCCGCCTTCGGAACCCGGCCGGATCGCGGGTGCCCTCCCCCGCACGGGAGAGGGGGGGCGGTGCGCTACGGCCACCGCCGTCATTTCCACGACGCCGCGTAGAAGCGCGCCACCTCGTCGGGCTGGGCGGTGAAGTTGAGGTCCGACGTGAAGGCGTAGTTGGTCGAGTAGGAGAACATCGGCAGGGCGTAGGCCTGCGCGGCGATCCGCTGCAGCGCCTTGGCGTAGGCGGCCTTGCGCTTCTCGGGATCCATGGAGCTGTCGCCCTCCTGCAGGTCGGCGATCACCTGCGGATCCTTGGTCAGGTCCTCCTCGCCGCCGCGGAAATACACCCCGTCGAAGGCCGAGACGTCGAGCACCGAGAACGACCCCCAGGTCTGGTAGCCGATCGAGGTCTTGCCGGCCCGCAGCGCGTCGCGGAACGCCGCGTAGCGCAGGTAGTTGAGCCGCGCCTTGATGCCGACGGCGCCGAGATAGCCGATCACCGCCTCGGCGTAGTCGCGCTCGCGATAGGCGCCGAGGTCGATCTCGAACCCGTTCGGATAGCCGGCTTCCTTGAGCAGCGCCTTGGCCTTGGCGGGGTCGTAGGGGTAGCGCATCACCCCCTGATCGGTGCAGCCGAACTGGTCGACGAAGCACAGCGCGTTCATCACCCGCGAGGCGCCGCGCACGAGGTTGTCGACCATCGCCTTGCGGTCGATGGCGTAGGAGATCGCCTGCCGGACGCGCACGTCCTTGAGCGGCGAGTTCTCCTTGGCGCGGCCGAGCGTGTCGAACTGCAGGAAGCCGACCCGCATCGTCTCGGAATTGAGGACCGTGATGTTGGGCGCGGCGCGCAGCTGCTCGGCCTGGTCGCTCGGCACCCGCCAGATCCAGTCGACGCCGCCGGTCATCAGCTCGGCCATCCGGCTCTCGCCGTCCGGGATGACGCGGAACTGCAGCTTGCCGATCTTCGGCTTACCCAGAGGGCTCTCCGCCCAGTACTTGTCGAACCGCTCCATGCTGACGCCGCGGCCGCTGTCGACCTTGGTGATCCGGTAGGGTCCGCTGCCGACCGGCGCCTTGGCGAAGCCGTCGAGGCCGACCTTCTTGAAGTAGTTCGCCGGGAAGATCGGGGTCGGGCCGGCGAGGTACTCGAGCGCGGCCGGGAACGGCGCCTTGAGGTGGATGCGCACGCTGTGCGGGCCGGTCACCTCCACCGACTTCATCCAGTCGACGTTCTGGCGGGTGACCGTGCGCGCCTCGGGGGTCAGCACGTAGTTGAACGTGAAGGCCACGTCCTCCGGCCCGAGCGGGTCGCCGTTGTGGAAGACCACGCCCTCGCGGATCGTGAGGTCGAGGGTCGTGTCGTCCGCCCATGTCCAGGCGGTCGCCAGCATCGGCTTGTAGGTGCCGTCCTTGGGATCCCGGTACAGCAGCGTGTCCCAGCAGTTCCGGGCCAGGATCACGCCCTCGCGGGCGCTGTTGTGGTACGGGCTGACGTTCTCGGGCTCGCTGTCGGAGGCGTAGACCAGCGTGTCGTCGGCCTTGCCGGCGAGCGCCGGGTGCGCGGCCATCATTGCGGCGAGCGAGGCGGCCAGGGTGGCGGCCCGGGTGAGAGTCCGTAGCGGCATGCAGGCTCCGACGGCGCGGCGGACAGGCCCGGCGGACGGTTCCGCGGGTGCCGCGTTTTTCACCCTGCCATGGTGTTGTGCATCTGGGATCGCAACAAGTAGAATTTAGCGAGTGCTGCGTTGCCGTATCGGCAATGTGCACGGCACCATACAGCGCATCGAGCACGATAATGCAGAGTACGGGCCTGCGCTACTTCCTGGCCGTGGCCCGCACCGGGTCGATCGCGGCCGCCTCGTCCCAGCTCAACGTGGCGGCCTCGGCGATCAGCCGGCAGATCGCCAACCTGGAGGCCGAGCTCGACTGCGTGCTGTTCGAGCGCCGCCCGCGCGGCATGGTGCCGAGCCCGGCCGGTGAGCTGCTGGCGCAGCACGCCCATCAGGTGCTGATCCGCTCCGAGCAGGTGGTCACCGAGATCCGGGAGCTGGAAGGGCTCGCCCGCGGGCTGATCCGGGTCGCCTGCTCGGAGGGCTTCTCCCTCGACATTGTGCCGAACGCGATCGCGGCCTTCCACGCGGCCCATCCCGGCATCCGCTTCGAGGTCACGGTCCAGCCTCCGGCCCAGGTCACCCAGACGGTGTCGGTGGGGGATGCCGATCTCGGGATCACCTTCGCGCTGACACCCACCACGCAGGTCGAGGTGCTCTACGACGGGCAGGTCGACATGCTGGCGCTGGCCGCGCCCGACCATCCCCTCGCGCGGGCGCCGGCCCTGCGCCTCGTCGACCTGCTGGAGTATCCCGTCGCCCTGCCGACCCGGGACACGACCCTGCGGCAGGTCTTCGACGCCGCCTGCGCGCACGAGGGCATCGCGGTGGAGCCGGTGCTGACCTCCAACACGCTCTCGGCGCTGCTGCCCTTCGTGCGGCGCTCCCGCGGCATCGCCCTGATGTCGGCGCTGTCGGTGCAGACGCCCCTGCGTCTCAACGAGCTTGTCAGCCTGCCGATCCAGTCCCGGACGAGCCTCGCCCGGAGCGTGAAGATCCAGGCGATGCGCGACCGGCGGCTGCCGAAGGCGGTGCGGGCATTCCTGCGCCAGCTGCTCGACGCGCTGCCGTCGCCGCGCTCGCCGTGACCCTCGACGCGCTCGGCCCGCGGCTCTGCATCCTGGGGCCGTCGAACAGCGGTAAGTCCACCCTGGCGGTCGCCATCGCGCGGGCGCGCGGCCTGCCGCCGGTCCACCTCGACCGGCTGTACCACCAGCCGGGCACCGACTGGGAGCCGCGGCCCTTCGCGGAGTTCCAGGCCCTGCACGACGCGGCGATCCGCGAGCCGCGCTGGGTCATGGACGGCACCTATGCCCGGTGCCTGCCGCAGCGTCTGGAGCGGGCGACGGGCGTGATCCTCCTCGACGTCCCGACCGCCACCGGCCTGATCCGCTACCTGCGCCGGTCGTGGTCCGTGCGCGACCGGCTCGGCGCCCTCGACAGCGGCCGGGACAGCGTGAAATGGGCGATGATCCGCCACATCGCCGTCACCGAGCGCGGGAACCGGGCGCGCGACGCGGCCCTGTTCGACCGCGTCGCCCTGCCCAAGATCCGGCTCGCCGCGGGGGCCGGCCTGGCCGGCTTCTACCGCTCGGAGGGGCTGAGCCGGTGACCGGGCCCGCTCAGGCGCCGCCCCGGGCGGCCGCGAGCCGGCAGCTGTGGTCCATCACGTCCTCGGCGCTGGCGCTCGGCGCCCGGTAAGCCAGCAGGATGTAGCCCGGCTCGGGATCGCCCGGGGGCGTGGCGAGCGCCGCGAAGCTCGTCCGGTGCAGGTCCGGCCGGGCGCCCGGCAGGGTGTGCAGGGCTGCGAACGGGTTGAACTGCGCGGCCTCCGCCTCCGGCACGCGCAGGGCGTAGTAGCGGTCGCCGGCCAGCGGTACCGGGAAGCGGCTCCAGGTGTGGCGCACCTGCCGGCCGTGCGCCCGGATCGCCTTGAGCACGCTCGGCCTCAGGCAGTCGAGGTGGATGTGGAGCTGGTCCTGGCTGCGGCCCCGGGCCGAGTTGACCGCGAGCCCGACCTCCGCGGGGGTGAGCCTCCCCTTCAGCACGTCCGACACGAGCGGCCGCGCCGCCAGGGCCGCCCGCCAGTAGGCGGCCCCGCGCGGCCCTCGCAGGACCGGCGCCTCCAGGCCCGGCACGGTGTCGGTGGGCATGACGACGCTGTGGGTCGGCTCGCCGGGCGCGCGCAGGACCGCCGAGCCGGGACGGTCACCGTCCCCGAGATCGACCGACAGGCACGGGAAGGTCCGGTTGGTGAGCCGCTTGGCGAGGACGCAGGTCTTCAGGGCGGCCCACAGCACGTCGCGGCTCGGGTCCGGCGCGGCTGCGGCCGGTGCCGCGGCGGCCGCCAGGGCCGCGACGGCCGAGAGGGCCGCGACGAGGAGGGCGGCGGGC
>NZ_JBKFBI010000125.1:0-18584 GCF_053346095.1 Methylobacterium sp. A52T
TCGCCCCGCCCGTCTCGGCCAGGACCTTCGTGATCGCCGCCGTCAGAGACGTCTTGCCGTGATCGACGTGGCCGATCGTGCCAATGTTGCAGTGCGGCTTGGTGCGGGAGAACTTTTCCTTGCCCATGATTCCCATTCCTGCGGCGGGGACCACGCAAGGGCCCCGAATCCTGGTCCGCCGCCCCGAAGTTCCGACAGGGGCGAAAAACGCGGTCCGCTTAGAGGGTCGGCCGCCAGGGATCAAGCTCCGCGACGCGCGGGAGCCCGCCGCCCGACCGCGCTGTCAAGCTGCGGATGCGAGTCTTGAACGGCGAAAGATCAATCACAGGCAGTATCCGCGCCGCTTTCGCGCCACAGTGTGGCTTCGCGGGCATAGCGGGATCCGTGCGGCCGAGCTTAAGTGGCGACAACAACGCGTCACCTCGGACCCCCGCCATGATGAAGAAGCTCCTCCTCGCCACCGCCGCGACGGCCCTGGTCACGACGGCCGCCTCCGCCGCCGACCTGCCGCGCCGCGCCGCGCCGCCGCCGGTCTTCACGCCGGTGCCGGTCTTCACCTGGACGGGCTTCTACGCCGGTCTCGAGTCCGCCTACACCTTCACCGACCGTGAGCGCATCACGACCGTCGGCGTCCAGCCCGGCAACGCCACCAACGTCGCCCTCGGCCGCCGCCCGTTCGCGACCTCGACCACGCAGGACGGCTTCGCCAATATCGGCGGCACCGCCGGCTACAACTACCAGTTCACGCCGGGCGCCGGCATCGTCGTCGGTATCGCCAACAGCATCGACTGGACGGACATCACCAAGAACCGGGTCGTGCTCGGCACCGGCAACGTCGCCGGCGGCCCGCCGAACATCAGCCAGTTCCGCCAGAGCCTCGACTGGCTCGGCACCCTCACCGGCCGCGTCGGCTACGCCTTCGACCGCGTCCTGGTCTACGGGATGGGCGGCCTCGCCTACGGCAACGTGTTCCACGACGCCAACTTCTACACCCCGGGCGGCCGCCTGCAGTTCGCCGGCCGCTACGACGACTTCAAGACCGGCTTCGCCTACGGCGGCGGCATCGAGTTCGCCCTGCCGACCGACAGCTTCCTGAACACCTTCGCGCTCGGCCGCTACATCGGCATCAAGTACGACGCCATCACGGTGAAGGCCGAGTACCTGCACTACGACCTCGGCAGCCAGAACGTGCTCGTCGGCGCGGTCCCGGGCGTGGGCAACGGCGCGTACATCTCGCGCTTCCGCACCGAGGGCAGCATCGTCCGCGCCGGCTTCAACTACAAGTTCGGCGGCATCTGAGTCGGACGACGCCGGGCTCTCCCCGGCGGATCCCAGCGAAGGCGGGTGCCGGCATCGGCGCCCGCCCTTTTTCGTGGCTCGCGCGCGCCGCGCGGCCGGCGGGCGAGACCCGGACGGCGAATCGCGGCCGGGATCGTGGCCCGAGCCGCCGAGAGCGGCGGCGCGTCAGCAGGCGCGCAGGTGCGCCACCAGCCGGGCGGCCGCCGCCTCCGCGGGGCCGGTGTTGAGGATCGTCAGGTCCGCGGTGACGCCGCCCTCCCGGGCGAGACGCGCCGCCAGGTCGCCGTCCTGCGCCCGGCCGCGGGCGGCGATGCGCTGCGCCAGGATCTCGGGCGGCGCCGTGATCTCGACGACGCTCACCCGCGGGCCGCCCGCCCGCGCCCGCGCGACGACGCGGCGCGAGACGTTGCAGACCACCACGTGGCCTTCCGCGACCCGCCGGCCGACAGCCTCCGGCAGCGCGTAGCCGAGGCCGTGGGCGCGCCAGCTCAAGGTGAAGCGGCCGGCCGCGCAGCCCTCGGCGAAGGCGGCCTCGTCGATCTCGTCGTTGTCCTCGTCGGCCGAGGGCGGCCGGGTGACGAGGCGGCGCGGGAAGACGTAGCGCGGGTCGCCGGCGAGCGCCGCCCGGGCGAGCCGGATCAGCGTGTCCTTGCCGGCCCCGCTCGGGCCGACCACGAGGACGAGGCAGCCCGCCATCAGGCGACCCGCCGGCCGGCGCGCCAGACCTCGCGGACCACCGGCACGCCCTCGGCCCGCTGCACGCGCACGAGGTCGGCCCGCAGCCCGGGCGCCAGGGCGCCGCGATCGGTCAGGCCGGTGGCGCGGGCGGGGTTCGACGTGACGGTGGCGAGCGCCGCGGGCAGCGTGATCCCGGGTGCCTGCTCGGGCAGCAGGAACGCCGCCATCAGCAGGCTCGCCGGCACGTAGTCCGACGACAGGATGTCGAGGTGCCCGGCCTCGGCCAGCGCCAGGGCCGCGACGTTGCCGGAATGCGAGCCGCCGCGGATCAGGTTCGGCGCGCCCATCATCACGGTGATGCCCTGCCGGTGCGCGGACTCGGCCGCTTCCAGGGTGGTGGGGAACTCGGCCAGCCGCACGCCCTCGCCGACCGCGAGGTCGACGTCGGCCAGGGTGGTGTCGTCGTGGCTCGCCAGCGGGATGCCCATCTCGCGGGCGAACTGGACGAGGGCCGGCCGGTTCTTCGCGTTGAGCGCCCGCCCGTCGCGGACCTTGCGCTCGGTGTTGGCGCGGATCTCGTCCATCGGCCGGCCGCCGCGGGTGGCGTAGGTGTAGTACTTCTCCATGTCGCGGAACTGCCGCTGGCCGGGCGTGTGGTCCATCAGCGAGATCAGCCCCACCGGGTAGCGGGCCGTGAAGGCCGCCACCGTGTCGAGCACGTCCAGGGAGGGCAGCTCGCAGCGCAGGTGCGTGAAGTGCTCGGCCCGGAACAGGTCGGCGGCGCGCGCGGTGGCGATGGCGCCGGCGAGCTGCTCCAGCTCGGAGCCGAGGCCGCTCCCGTCCGGATCGCTGCCGGCACGGAGTGAATCGAACACCGTGGTGATGCCCGAGGCGGTGATCTGCGCGTCGTAGGCCAGGACGGCGCCGAGGGGGTGCCAGCGCACCTTCGGGCGCGGCGCGAAATGGCTCTCCAGGTGGTCGGTGTGCAGCTCGATCAGGCCGGGAATCAGGTGGTCGCCGCCGAGATCGAGGCCGCGCGCGGGCGGGCGCCCCTCGCCGATCTCGGCGATCGCCCCGTCCGACACCGCGAGCCAGCCGCGCTGCACCCGGTCCGGCAGGACCAGGGTCGCGTTCTCGAGGATGAAATCGTCCATCGTGAGGATCCTCAGGCTGCCCGGGCTTGCGGCGCGAAGCGGGTGACATCGACCACCCGGGTCGCCACAGCGTCGCGCATCTCGCTGTCGTGGAAGATGCCGAGCACGCCGGCCCCGGCCCGGAGCTTCTCGCGGACGAGCTCGGCCACCACGGCGCGGTTCTCGGCGTCCAGGGAGGCGGTGGGCTCGTCGAGGAGCAGGAGCGGCCGGTCGGCGATCAGGCCCCGGGCGATGTTGACCCGCTGCTGCTCGCCGCCCGAGAAGGTCGCGGGCGGCAGGCCCCAGAGCCGCTCCGGCAGGTTGAGCCGGGCCAGCAGGGTCTCGGCCCGCGCGCGCGCCGCCGCTTCGGACAATCCGCCCTCGCGGCCGGCGGCCTCGACGACGTCGAGGGCCGGGACCCGCGGGATCACCCGGAGGAACTGCGACACGTAGGCGATGACCCGGGCCCGCAGCGCCAGGACCGCGCGCGGGTCGGCCCGGACGACGTCCACGGTCGCCGCGCCGTCGCGGACCAGGATCGCGCCGCCGTCGCAGCGATAGTTGCCGTAGGCCATCTTCAGCAGCGAGGATTTCCCCGCGCCGGACGGGCCGCCGAGCACCACGCACTCGCCGGGATCCACGGACAGGCTCACACCGCCGACCACCGGCAGGACGACGCCGCCGCGCAGGTGCAGGGTGAAGCTCTTGGCGACGTTCTCGAAGGTCAGGAGCGCGGTCATGCGGCGAGCACCGAGGCGACGAGGAGCTGGGTGTAGGCGTGCTCGGGATCGTCGAGCACCCGGTCGGTGAGGCCGGTCTCGATCACCCGGCCGGCGCGCATGACCATGATCCGGTGCGAGAGGAGCCGCGCCACCGCGAGGTCGTGGGTGACGATGATCACCGCGAGCCCCAGCTCGGCCGAGAGCCGGCGGATCAGGTCGAGGAGCCGGGCCTGGACCGAGACGTCGAGGCCGGAGGTCGGCTCGTCCATCAGCACCAAGCGGGGACCGGTGACGAGGTTCCGGGCGATCTGCAGGCGCTGGCGCATGCCGCCGGAGAAGCGCGTCGGCGGGTCGTCGATCCGGTCGGCGGCGATCTCGACGCGGCCGAGCCAGTCGAGGGCCTGGGCGCGGATCCGCCCGTAATGGCGGTCGCCGAGCCCCATCAGCCGCTCACCGACATTGCCGCCGGCCGAGACCGCCATGCGCAGACCCTGAGCGGCGTCCTGGCGGACGAAGCCCCACTCGGTGCGCATCAGCGCCCGGCGCCCGGCCTCGCTCAGGGTGGCGAGGTCGCGCAGCGCGCCGTCGCGCATCCGGTAGGCGACCGTCCCGGAATCGGGCGCCAGTTCGGTGGCGATGAGGGAGAGGAGCGTCGACTTGCCGGAGCCGGATTCGCCCACGATCGCCAGCACCTCGCCGGGGACGAGGTCGAACGACACGTCGGCGCAGGCGAGGCGGGTCCCGTATCGCTTGGTCAGTCCGCGGACCTGAAGCAGGGTTTCGCTCATCGGGTCGCCTCCGCGGCGTCGGGCAGGAAGGGCGGATCGAGGCGGAAGCTGTAGCCGTAGCGCTCGAAGCCGAGGCTCTCGTAGAAGGCGTGGGCCGGCTTGGCGTCGACGTTCGACGACAGGGCGAGCTTGTAGCAGCCCCGCGCCTCCGCGAGCCCGGACGCCGCGCGCATCATCGCCCGGCCGAGGCCGCCGCCGCGGTGCCGGGACGCGACCACGACGCTCTCGACGAGGGCCGAGGGCGTGCCCCAGTGGGCGATGTTGTCGAGGATGACGAGGCAGAAGGTGCCGACGACCGCGCCGTCGCGTTCGGCCACGTAGAGCCCGTAATCGGGATAGGCCGCGAGCCGGTCGAGGAGCGCCCCGGCCTGCTCCAGGGTCGCCACCCGCCCGCCGTTCAGCTCGGCGTAGAGGTCGAGGATCGCGGGCAGGTCGGGCTTTCCGGCCCGGCGGACCGTGAGGTCGGTCATAGCGCGTCCCATGCCGCGTCCCCCGTGCCGACATGGCCGTCCGCGCGGCGCCCCTCGCAATGGTCGGTGTCCGAGCAGACGAACATCCGCCGGCCCGCATCGTCGAGCAGCACCTCGTCGAGATAGACGCCCTCGGCACCGCACAGCGCGCAGGGATGCTCGAACGCCTGGATCCGGAACGGGTGATCCTCGAAATCGAGGCTGCGCACCCGCGTGTAGGGCGGCACCGCGTAGATCCGCCGCTCGCGGCCCGCGCCGAAGAGCTGGAGCGCCGGGCAGTCGTCCATCTTGGGGTTGTCGAATTTCGGCGTCGGCGACGGGTCCATCACGTAGCGGCCCGCCACCTCCACCGGGTACGCGTAGGTGGTGGCGATGTGGCCGTGCCGGCTGATGTCCTCGTAGAGCTTCACGTGCATGGCGCCGTACTCGGCCAGCGCGTGCAGCTGGCGCGTCTCGGTCTCGCGGGGCTCGAGGAAGCGCAGGGGCTCGGGGATCGGCACCTGGTAGACCAGCGTCTGCCCCTCGGTGAGCGGCGTCTCGGGGATGCGGTGGCGGGTCTGGATCACCGTCGCCTCCGCGGTGCGGGTGGTGGTGGCCACCCCGGAGGTCTTGGCGAAGAAGCGGCGGATCGAGACCGCGTTGGTGGTGTCGTCGGCGCCCTGGTCGATGACCTTGAGCACGTCCGAGCGGCCGAGGATCGCGGCCGTCACCTGCACGCCGCCGGTGCCCCAGCCGTAGGGCATCGGCATCTCGCGGGAGGCGAAGGGCACCTGGTAGCCCGGCACCGCGATGGCCTTGAGGATGGCCCGGCGGATCATCCGCTTCGTGCCCTCGTCGAGATAGGCGAAGTTGTAGCCGGAGTGGCGCGCGTCTTCTGCCGCGTCGAGGACGGACGCGACGGGCCCCCTCTCCCGTTCGGGAGAGGGTTGGGGTGAGGGTCGAGAACTATCCGGAGGGGTCGCATCCCTCACCCTGTCCCTCTCCCGCACGGGAGAGGGGATCCGCGATTCGCTCGGCAGACGATCCGCCGGCCCGGACGCCCTGGACCCGTCGCGGGACGACATCCCGATCGCGCTCATTCCGCGGCCTCCTGCATCTCGATGGCGTCGGACCCGCGCTCGAACTCGGCGCGTAGCCGGCGAACCAGTTCCAGCTCGGCCTGGAAGTCGACGTAGTGGGGCAGCTTCAGGTGCTCGACGAAGCCGGTAGCCTGGAGGCTGTCGCAGTGGGCCAGCACGAATTCCTGGTCCTGGGCCGGGCTCGCCACCGGCTCGCCCAGCTCCTCGGCGCGGAGCGCCCGGTCGACCAGGGCCATCGCCATGGCCTTGCGCTCGCTCTGCCCGAAGCTCAGCCCGTAGCCGCGGGTGAACTGGGGCGGGGCCGCCCCCGAGCCCTTGAACTGGTTGACCATCTGGCACTCGGTGAGCCGCACCCGGCCGAGCGGCACCGCGAAGCCCAGCTCCTCGGGCACGAACTCGACCGCGACCTCCCCGACCCGGATCTCGCCGACGAACGGGTGGGTGCGGCCGTAGCCGCGCTGCGTCGAGTAGGCGAGGCCGAGCACGAAGCCCTCGTCGCCCCGGGCCAGCGCCTGGAGGCGGAGTGCCCGGTCGGCGGGATAGTCCACCGGCTCGCGGGTGAGGTCGCCCGCGGGCGCGCCGTCGTCCGGGGGCGAGGGCTCGATCAGGCCGTCCCGGTCCAGCAGGTCGGTGACCCGCGGGCAGGTGCCGGCATCGGCGCGCGGCGCGGCCTCGGCGGCGGGCTCGATCCCGGCTTCGGACTCGGCCGCGAGCGCGAAGTCGACCAGCCGGTGGGTGTAGTCGAAGGTCGGCCCGAGCACCTGCCCGCCGGGCAGGTCCTTGAAGGTCGCGGAGATCCGGCGCTCGACCGCCATGGCGCCGGTGTCGACCGGCGCGGAGGCGCCGAAGCGCGGCAGCGTGGTCCGGTAGGCGCGGACCAGGAACACCGCCTCGACCACGTCGCCGCGCGCCTGCTTGAGCGCCAGCGCCGCGAGGTTCGGATCGTAGAGCGAGCCCTCGGTCATGACCCGGTCGACGAGGAGCGCCATCTGCTCCCGGATCTGCGCCACGGAGAGCTCGGGCAAGGCGGGGTCGCCCCGGCGCGCCTCGGCGAGGAGCCGGTGGGCGTTGTCGATGGCGGCCTCGCCGCCCTTCACGGCCACGTACATGGGTCAGGCCTCCGTGACCGTCGTGGAGCGCGGCAGACCGGCCACGCGGCCGGGCGCCGTCAGGATCAGGTCGACGCCGAGGGGGAAGGCCGCCCGGTTCTCCGCGAGCTGCGCCGCGAAGCCGTCCGGCAGGGGCGCCGGCGTGATCCGGGCGGTGCCCCGGATGCCGGGGCCGGACAGGTGCAGCCCCTCCCCCTCCGCGAGCGCGTCGAGGGCGAGCACCAGGGTCGTGGCGGTGTCGGGATAGGCCGGCGTCCCGGGGGCGAACTCCGTCAGCGGCGGGCAGCGCGCCGGGTCGCTGACCAGCGCGAAGGCCGCCGCGGCCGGGGCGCCGGTGAGCGGCGCGCCGGTGTGGAAGCGCAGGTATTCCGCGACCTCCGGCGCCGCGGCGAGGGCCGGATCGATCCAGACCGGCGTGTCGGCGTCGGTGAGCGTCAGCGCGACGGCGGCCAGTTCCGGCGTCAGGGGCGCGGGCGGCGCGAGGCCCGGCGCGAGGGGCCGGACGCGGCCGGGGCGGGCGAGGGCGTCCATCACGGCGCGGAACGTGTCCTGCGCGTCGTGGACCGGGTCGGCGAAGCCGGGGGCGAGCATGCTCAATCCTCTCCGCGGGCGAGGGTCAGGAAATCGACGCGGGTGGCGGCCGTGCGCCGGGCGGCCCGATCCCGGGAGGCCGCGAGCCGCCGGGCGGCGGGCTCCAGGGCGGCCTCGACCCGGGCGCGCCGGACCGGATCCTGCCAGAGGGCGTCGAGGATCGCGGCGAGCCGCGCCTTCGCGCGGTCGCGGCCGAGATGGTAGGCGAAGCCCGCCGGACCGTCCGCGAGGCGGATGGCGGCCCGGGTCACGCTGACCTCGCCGAGATTGAACGGGCGACCGTCGCCGCCGATCCGGCCCGACGCCATCACGAGGCCGGTCTCGGGCGGCCGCAGGTCCGCGGCCGCGGGCGCTTCGAGGCCCGACACGGCCGCCTCGAGGGCCGCCTCCAGATCCGCGCGGCTCGCCTCGGCACAGAGGGCCATGACCGCCTGGCGCGCCGCGGTCTCGCCCTCGGATCCCGGATGTCTCGGGGTCGTCGTCATCGCGAATCCCTTCGTCGCTCGGTTGTCTAGGTGTATAGACAACTGGCGTGCGCCGTACAAATGAAGTTTGGATGACAGGATGGATGCGCAGGAGCAGGCGGCCGGCCTCGTCCGGGGCGAGGGGCTGACGGCGTGGCGGCAGATCGCCGACGCGCTGACGGCCGAGATCGCGGCGGGACGCTACGCGGCGGGACAGCAGCTCCCCGCCGAGGCCGCCCTGGCGGCGCGGTTCGCGGTGAACCGGCACACGGTGCGGCGCGCCCTCGCGGCGCTGGCCGAGGGCGGGCTCGTGCGCGCCAGCCAGGGCCGGGGCACCTTCGTGGAGGAGGCACCGCTCGCCTACCCGATCGGGCCGCGCACGCGCTTCTCCGAGATCGTCGCCGGGGCCGGGCGCGAGGCCTGGGGCGACCTCGTCGCCGCGACCACGGTCCCGGCCGGGACCGAGCAGGCGGCGTCCCTGGCCCTCGCCCCCGGCGCGCCGATCCTGGAGCTGCTGACGGTCCACCGGGCGGACGGCGCCCCGCTCTCGACGGCGCTGACCTGGCTGCCGCTGCCGCGCTTCGCGGGCTTCGCCGAGGCCTACGCGGCGCGCGGCTCGATCACCCGGGCCTTCGCGACCTGCGGCGTCCACGACTACACCCGGCTCTCGACGCGGATCCGAGCCCGCCCCGCGGATCCCGCGGAGGCGCAGCGCCTCGACATCGCGCCGGGGCGGGTCGTGCTGGTGGTGTCGAGCGTCAACATCGATCCCGCCGGCGTGCCGATCCAGGCGAACCGCACCCTGTTCGCCGCCGACCGCGTGGAGCTGGTGATCGGCGAGTGACGCGATGTCCGCGGCACACCGTCCTCGCGAGCGGCGCGGAGTGACCCAGGGCAGCGCGACCCCGGGTCACTGCGCTCCGCTCGTGATGCCGGAGAGCCGAGGCCCCCGTCAGCGCGCGGCCGGCCCGATGATCGCCCGGCGCAGGCGGGTCGAGACCCAGTCGATCGCCGCCACGGTCACGAGGATCATCAGCACCAGGAAGGCGACCTGCTGCAGCTCCAGCACGCGGATCAGCTCGGTGAGGTACTGGCCGATGCCGCCCGCGCCGACGATGCCGATGATCGTCGCCGAGCGGGTGTTCGACTCGAAGAAGTACAGGACCTGGCTCGCCAGCACCGGCAGCACCCCGGGGATCAGCCCGAAGCGGATGCGGTGGAGCGCCGAGCCGCCCGAAGCGACGACGCCCTCGCCGGCCCGCTTGTCGCAGGTCTCGATCGCCTCGGAGAACAGCTTGCCGAGCGCCCCGAAATCCGAGCACGCGATCGCGAGCGCCCCGGCGAACGGGCCCAGGCCGACGACGTTGATCCAGATCAGCGCCCAGATCAGCACGTCGACGGAGCGCATCACGTCGAGGCCGCGGCGGACTGCGAACCGCGCGAACGGGTTGGGCACGACGTTCCGCGCCGCCAGGAACGCCACCGGGAAGGCGAGGATCGCCGCCGTCAGCGTGCCCAGGAAGGCGATACCGAGGGTCTCGCCCAGCGCGTGCAGGAAGGTCCAGAACTGGCCCTCCGGCGACGGCGGCAGCATCAGCACCGCGAAGGTGCCGAGCCGCCCGAGCCCGTGGAGGATCCGCGCCACCGAGAAGTCGAGGCGCCAGTAGCCGAGCGCCGCGAGCCCCACCAGGACGACGAGCAGGGCGGCGAGCCGCGCCCGCCCCGGCCAGTCGGCGCGGAACTGCGCGGGGTAGCGCGCGCGCAGGCGGCCGAGGTCGGCTCGGGCCGCCGCCCGCAGGGTCTCGGGACGCGCGCTCATCGGGCGTGCTCCGCGCCGATCAGGCGGTGGCGGACCCGCTCGGTGACGAGGTCGATGCAGAAGACGGTCAGGATGATCAGCACGAGGATCGCGCTCACGTCCGCGTAGTAGAAATTGCGGATCGCCACGAGGAATTCCTGGCCGATGCCGCCTGCGCCGACGAAGCCCATCACCCCGGCGCCGCGCACGTTGATCTCGAAGCGCAGCAGCGCGTAGGAGGCGAAGTTCGACAGCACCTGCGGCAAGACCGCGAAGCGCACCGTCTGGACCCAGGTCGCGCCCGAGGCCGACAGGCCCTCGACGGGCCGCATGTCGATGTTCTCGACCACCTCGGAGAACAGCTTGCCCAGCGCGCCCGTGGTGTGGATCGCGATGGCGAGCACGCCCACCATCGGGCCGAGGCCGAAGGCGATGACGAAGATCAGCGCGAACACGACCTCGGGGACGGTGCGGCACAGTTCCAGGAGGCGCTTGGCGCCGACGCGCAGCACGCGCGACCGCACGAGGTTGGCGGCGGCCACGAAGCTGAGGGCGAAGCCCGCCAGCCCCCCGAGCAGCGTCCCGAGATAGGCCATGAGCAGGGTCTCGCCCAGCAGGCCCAGCCATTTGGGCAGGCCCCAGTACCAGGCGCGGACGTCCTCCAGCGGGTGCTCGAGGCTGATCGGCGGCAGGATCTGCTGGATGTAGGCGGTGAACTTGCCGATGTTCTCGGCGAAGACCAGCGGCCGCACCTCGGCGATCAGGCCCGCGACCACGGCGAGCGCCGCCACCAGGGCGAAGCCCGCCAGCGTGCGGCGGCGGGCCTCGCCGGTCGCCGCCGCGTAGAGGCCGGAGAGGGCGGCTGCCCGCTCCGGCGACAGGGGTGTCAGACCGCGCAAGGCGGGCGGCTCCGGATCAGGACTTCCGACGCTGCTCGTCGTTGAACCGCAGCATGTCGATGATCGGCTGGTAATCCTTGAGGGTCACCGGCGTGAGATCCTGGTCCTTGCCGTCGGAGAGCCGGTCGAACGCGGCCTTGTCGGCCTTCGGCAGGGCCACGAAGGCGTCGCGGATCTTGGCCTTCAGGTCGTCCGGCAGGCTCGCCAGCACGGCGAAGGGCCCCTCCGGCAGGAAGTCGGACTTGAACACGACCCGGAAGTCCGACTGCTGCATCGGCGTGCCGTCGGGCTTCTTGAGCATGCCCTTGGCGGCCATGCGGGTGACCATCGTGTCGGTCTCGGAGTTCCACAGGTTGGCGGCGGCGTCGGCCGTGCCCTGGGTGAGCGCCAGGACGGCGTTCTCGTGGCTGCCCGCGTAGAAGGTCTTGCCGAAGAACTTCTCGACGTCGTAGCCGGCCCGTTTCAGGAAGAAGCGCGGCGCCTGGTTGCCGGAGGTGGAGTTCGGATCGACCAGCGCGAGGTTCTTGCCCTTGAGATCCTCGACGGTCTTGTAGGGGCTGGAGGCCAGCACGTAGACCACCGAATAGTAGCCCGAGGCGCCGGTCTCGTGCTTCTGGTTGACGATCGGCTCGATCTTGACGCCGGTCATCACGGCCCGCGCGAACGAGGCCGGCCCGTACCACGCGATCTGGATGTTGCCGGCGCGCTGGCCCTCGATCACGGCGGCGTAGTCGCTCGCCACCCGCAGCTTGACCGGCACGCCGAGCGTCTTGGTCAGGTAGGCGGTGAGCGGCGCCCAGCGGTCGGCGGTGCCCGAGGCGTTCTCGGCCGGGATCACGCCCAGCGTCAGTTCCGGATACTGGGCCTTCCAGTCCTGGGCGGCGGCCGGCAGGCCGAGGAGGGCGAGGGCCGCGGCGGCGGCGGCGAGGGTGCGTCGGGTGATCATCGGGTCGTCCTTCGTGGCGTCGGCGAGGTTCGGCCGGCCGGAGGCCGGTCGGGCGTTTCCAAGACGGTGCACTTTGGCGGTGCGCTCTGGCGGTGCGCTTTGGCGGTGCGCTTTGGCGGTGTTCGTTGGGGCCCGGGGCCCGGATCAGGCGCCGAGGGCAGCCTCGCGGACCGGGCGGACCGGTACGAGACCGGGCCGGCCCGGCATCGCGGCCCGCTGCTCCGCCTCGCGCTGCGCGGAATCGTCCAGCACCTCGCCGGCCTCCAGGCCGTAGAGCCGGCGCGCCACGTCCTCGGTGAGGTCGAAGGCTCCGCCCTCGAACACGACCCGCCCGGCCGCGAGGCCGACGAGGCGGTCGCAGTAGGCGCGGGCGAGGTCGAGGGAGTGCAGGTTGCACAGCACCGTGATGCCGTAGCGCCGGTTCACGTCGGCGAGCGCGTCCATCACGAGCCGCGTGTTGCGCGGGTCGAGCGAGGCGACCGGCTCGTCGGCGAGCAGGATCTCGGGTTCCTGCACGAGGGCGCGGGCGATGGCGACGCGCTGCTGCTGGCCGCCCGACAGGCCGTCGGCCCGCTGGCCGGCGAACTCGCCCATGTCGAAGCTCTCCAGGGCGGCGAGGGCCATGGCGCGGTCCTCGGCGGACCAGTGCCGGAGCAGGGCGCGGTGGGTCGGCACGTGGCTGAGGCGCCCCATCAGCACGTTGGTCATGACGTCGAGCCGGCCGACGAGGTTGAACTGCTGGAAGATCATGGCGCAGCGGGTGCGCCACTCGCGCAGCGGGCGGCCGCGCAGGGTCGTGACCTCGCGGCCATCGTGGAGGATGCGCCCCGAGCTCGGATCCGCCAGCCGGTTGATGAGGCGCAGCAGCGTGGACTTGCCGGCGCCCGACCGGCCGATCACCCCGACGAAGCTGCCGGGCTCGATCCGGAGCGACACGCCGTCGACGGCGCGCCGGTCGCCGTACTGGCGCGTGAGATCCTCGATAACCAGCATGCCACCATCCGCCGGGGAACGGCCGCACGTAGACGCCGGTTTGACGACGATTGGATGACGTATTCGGGACGATTATATTTGCCGGCGCAGCATCTCGGCTTTTCGATAGCCGACTTAATCTCCGTGGCGTTCCAGGAATGCTTCGATGGGCAGCCCGCGGAAATCCGGCAGCGCCCGGCGCAGGCGCTCGTGGTCCCAGTCCCACCACGCCAAGCGGGTCAGACGGTCCGCGACCGCCTCGGGGAAGCGGCGCCGGACCGGCCTCGCGGGATTGCCGACGACGATCGTGTAGGGCTCGACGTCGCGGGTGACGATGGCGCCCGCCCCCACCACCGCGCCGGTGCCGATCCTGCGCCCGGGCAGGACGACCGCGCCGTGACCGATCCAGACATCGTGGCCGATCGCCACCGGGCTCGCCCGGCGCCGGTCGAAGAAGGCGGGCTCGTCCGGTTCCTCCGGCCAGTAGGCGCGCGCCCGGTAGGTGAAGTGCGCCTGCGACGCCCGCTCCATCGGGTGGTTGCCGGGATTGATCCGCACGCTGGCGGCGATCGAGCAGAACTTGCCGATCGCGGTGTAGATCACCTCGCCGTCCTCACCGATGTAGGAATAGTCGTCGAGCACGGTCTCGGTGAGCCGGGTGCGGGCGCCGACCTCGGTGTAGCGGCCGAGGCGGCACGCGACGACCCGGGCGCTCGGATCGAGCGCGGGTTCGAGGCCGAGGGGGCGGTCAACCACGGGCCTCTCCGAAGGGCAGGCGCGCCAGGAGCCGGAACGGCCCCGACCCGTCCTGGGTCAGGAGGCTGACGGCGTCGATCCGCAGGGGCTCCGGACCCGCGGCGGCGTAGGCCGCGGACAGGCGCCGGTGCCAGAGGTCGCGCTCCACCTCCGGCAGGGCGTCGGTCAGGGTCATGTGGAAGCGGAAGGCCTCGAACACGTATGGGTAGCCCCAGCGGTCGAGCAGCGCGCGGCCGCGCGGGTCGAGGCGCTCCGGCCGGCGCTTGGCGCGCTCGGCCTCGGTGAGCGGCGCCCGGAACGGGTCGAGGGCGGCGACGCACTCGGCGGCGAGGAGCCTGAGTTCCGGCGGCGGGGCCTCCGGCACCAGGGCGAGGAACGGCCCGAGGGCGGCGACCCGGAGCGGGCCCACCGCCACCGGCGGGTGCGCGGCCGCGAGGGCGCGGGCGGCGGCCACGAGGTCGGCCTCCCCGGTGCCGGGGGCGAGGCGCAGCGGCGCCTTGAGGGTGGCGTGGAACCCGTAGACCCGCGCGCCCGCCGTGACGGGCGCGAGATCGCCGAGACCTTCCGGGTGCGGGACCGGCAGCCCGGTGACGTTGTCGGTGCCGAGGATCGCCCGGCCGAAGGCTTCGAGGCGCGAATCCGGGGCGGGCAGCCAGTAGAGGGCGTAGCGGCGCGACACGTAGGGTCTCCGATCGCCGGGCGGTCAGGCCGTCGGCGCGTAGGTGCGCGCGTCGGCGGCCCGCCGGGGGCGCACGTCCATGGCGTTGCCCCGCCACACGATGGCGCTCCGCATCCAGGCGCCGACCCAGATCGCCGGGATCAGGGCGTCGCGCGCCAGGAAGGCGGCCAGCGTGCGGGGCGAGCGGTGCCAGCCCGCGCGGACCGCGAGCCGGTACTCGGCGACATAGCACAGGCCGGCGAGGCCGGCAGCGCCCGCGAGGCCCGCGAGGCTGCCGGCCCAGAGGGCGACGAGGAGCGCCGGCAGCAGGACGCCGCTGCCGATCTCGGGGGCGAAGAACAGCGGGAAGGTCACGCGGCGCAGGCGCGCCCAGCGCAGCTGCCGCGACCAGACCTCCCGGAAGCCGCGCGGGCCGAGCGGCTGCTCGAACGGGCTCGCCACGAGGTGGACCCGCTTGCCGGCGGCGCGCACGAGCTTGGTGGCGGCCGCGTCCTCGGCGATCTCGGCCGCCAGCGCCTGGAGGCCGCCCTGCGCCTCCAGGAAGGGCTTGTGCCAGAGCATGCTCTTGCCCTGCGCGAAGCCCAGCCCGAAGGCCTCGGCGGCGTATTGCCAGCGCGCCTGCAGGGTGTTCAGGAAGGCGCACTCCACCTCCGCCATGAAGCTGCCCGGGCGGGCGCCGGCCGGGGTGGAGCAGACGAGGCCGGTATCGGCGCGCCACGCCGCCTGCAGCCGCTGGAGGTAGTCCGGCGGCATGGCGACGTTGGAATCGGCGAGCACCACCCAGTCGTGGGCGGCGGCGCGCCAGCCGCGCAGGCAGTTGTTGAGCTTCGGGTTCGCGCTGACGCGCTCGTCGCCGAGGATCAGGCGGGCGGGCACGCGCGGGTGGGCCTCGATCAGGCGCTCCACCATCGGGACGATCGGGTCCGCCGGATCGGCCACGCAGAAGATCAGCTCGTAGGACGGGTAGTCGAGACGGAAGCTGCGGAGGAGCATCTCCTCGCTGTAGGCCTCGACCCCGCGCAGGGGGCGGACCAGGGAGACGGGCGCGCCGTCGGGGAATTGCGACGGGCCGTGAGTCCGGCCGAGGCGCCGGGCCGCGACGGCGATGCTGCCGATCTGGACGACGGCCAGGAGCGCGCCGAGGGACAGGGCCGGCACCGTGGCGTCAATCATGCGGATCCCTCGTGCGATCGGGCGAGCGGTCCGGTCCGCTAGCGGCCGGACCGCGTCAGGCGTGTGACAGCGCCGCCCGACGCGCGCGGACACGCGCGCCGACGCGGGGCGTCGCGGGCCGTCACCCAACCGTCACCGCGCAGTTTTAATCCCCGTTCACCACGAAAGATTCCGCGCGAGGGTTCATGTCCGATTCCGCCGTGATGCCGCCGGGGGCGGTGGGAGGCCGGAAGGCGGGCGGCCCGCGACTCAACCACGGGATGCATCTCGGCGGGGTGGTCGCGTTCCTGCTCGTCCTCGTGGCGGGCCTGGGCTACGCGGTGGTGAGCCTCATCGCGGACATGAACGCGGTCGGGGAGGCGCCCCTGGCCTACGGCGCCTTCGCGCTGCTCGGCCTCGCCCTGCTGATCGCCCTCGCCTTCGAGTTCGTGAACGGCTTCCACGACACGGCCAACGCGGTCGCCACGGTGATCTACACGCACTCGATGCCGCCGCTCGTCGCGGTGATCTGGTCGGGCGTGTTCAACTTCCTCGGCGTGATGCTGTCCTCGGGCGCCGTGGCCTACGCGATCGTCACGCTCCTGCCGGTCGAGCTGATCCTCAACGTCGGCTCGCACGCGGGCTACGCGATGATCTTCGCGCTGCTGCTGGCGGCCATCATCTGGAACCTCGGGACCTGGGCGTTCGGGCTGCCGAACTCGTCGTCCCACGCGCTGATCGGCTCGGTGCTCGGCGTCGGCCTCGCCAACCAGCTGATGAACGGCGGCGACGGCACCGCGGGCGTCGACTGGACCCAGGCGCTCAACGTCTTCAAGGCGCTGCTGTTCTCGCCGGTCTGCGGTTTCGTGCTCGCGGCGCTGCTGCTGCTCGCCCTGAAGGTCACGGTCCGCCGCAGGGACCTCTACGAGGCGCCCGCAGGCGAGGCGCCGCCGCCCCCGTGGATCCGCGGCCTGCTGATCCTCACCTGCACGCTGGTCTCGTTCTTCCACGGCGGCAATGACGGGCAGAAGGGCATGGGCCTGATCATGCTGATCCTGATCGGCGCGGCCCCCACCGCCTACGCGCTCAACCGCACCATGGCGGACGACACGACGCCCGCCTTCGTGCAGGCCTCGACGGCGGCGAGCGCGGTGTTCGCCGCCCGCGCCCCCGGCGCGGCGGTCCCGGACGCTGCGGCCGCACGCCGGACCGTGACGGAGGCGCTCAAGACCAAGGCGCTGAACACGCCGCCCGTCTACGCGGCATTGGCGGCGCTCTCGGACGACATCGCCGCCAGCGTGAAGAATTACGGCGCGATCCGCACGGTGCCGGCCGCCCAGACCCAGAACCTGCGCAGCGACATGTACCTCGCCGCCGACGCGGTGCGCGTGCTGCCGGGCGCCGGGGCCGACTTCTCGGAGGCCGACAAGGCCGACCTGAAGCGCTACGCGGGCCTGCTCAACGACGGCACGCGCTACATCCCGGGCTGGGTCAAGGTCTGCGTCGCCCTGGCGCTGGGTCTCGGCACCATGGTCGGATGGAAGCGCATCGTCGTCACGGTGGGCGAGAAGATCGGCAAGACCCACCTGACCTACGCGCAGGGCGCCTCGGCCGAGATCGTCGCCGCCGGCACGATCGGGCTGGCCGAGCTCTACGGCCTGCCGGTCTCGACCACCCACATCCTGTCGTCGGGCGTCGCCGGCACGATGGCGGCCAACGGCTCGGGGCTCCAGATGTCCACGGTGCGCAACATGGCGCTCGCCTGGATCCTGACCCTGCCGGCGGCGATCACCCTCGCGGCCGCCTTGTTCTACCTCCTGCGCCACGTGTTCTGACGCGGGTCCGGCCGGACGGGCCGGAGACCGCGCTCCGCCCCCCGACGAAGCGACCCGGTCTCCGGCTTCCTGCAGCGCGCCCCGGCGCTTCAGGAACTCGCCATCGCCCGCACGAAGGCCAGGCAGGTCCGGCGCGCCGCCGGACTGTCGATCGCCACGAAGGCCGAGACGAGGTCGGCCGCCTGGGTCATGGCCGCGTCGGGCCGGTCGGCGTCCGGGTAGAAGCTCGCCACCGGCACGTCGAGGATTCCGGCGATGCGGCTCAGGGCGTCGCTCGTGCGCGCCGCCCCCGGTGACGGCGCGCGGTCCCGGGCCGGGTCCGCGGATGCGTCGGGCGCCATCGCTCAGGCCGCCTTGTGGCCGAGCTGGATCGCCCGGGCGATCTCCGAGCGCCGCGCGGCGTAGCCCGGGGCCACCATCGGGTAGTCGGCCGGCAGGCCGTACTTGGCCCGGTACCGCTCGGGGGTGAGGCCGTGCGCCGTGAGGTGGCGCTTCAGGGTCTGGTAGGACCGGCCGTCGATGAAGCTGATCAGGCCGTCCTGCTGGATCGAGGCATCGACCTGCGACTGGCTCAGCCCGACCCCGCCGAACTCCGACGGCGCGCAGCGGAGCACCGCGATCGCCGTGTGCACTTGGTCGATCAGCGCCGGCAGCGCCGTGACCTCGATCGCGTTGCGCGAGACGTAGGCCGCGACGATCGCGCCGACCTTCTTCAGCATGAAGGTTGAACGGTGGTCGGTGAGGTGGTCCATCTGAGACATCGCTGTTCGAGGGCGTCCCGATCCTCGCGCCCCGTCTCCGGTGAGCCCGCTCGCGCGGGCTCTGCGGGACGAAACTGAGGCGACGGGTGAGCCGAGGGATTTCTACCTCAAGTTGATTTCACTCCGTTTCTTGAGGTTGCAGATAATATACAATATGAGCGGCCGGCGGTTTGTCCGGCAGCGCGAGGTTTTTTGCTCCACCGCGCAGCCGGCGGCATTCCCGCCATGGTTACTGATACGTTCACTGATTTCGGCCGCTGAGATCGGCGTCTGGACCGGATTTCGGCATCGGCCGATCCCGGCGGCGCGCAACCTCGGGGGGCCCCGACGCCGCTCCGGGGCCGCTCGGTCGCGGGCCGTCGCGCGCCTGACCGATCCAGCCCGCGCGGCGGGCGGCCACGCCCGTCTCGCGCCGCTCCGGGGCCGGTCGCGGCCCGACGGTCCGGAGCGGCC